>JAJDCV010000306.1 GCA_029260675.1 Phycisphaeraceae bacterium | reverse complement strand
GCGGAAGGATTCCCGAGCTGCGCCGCGACCAGGAAACCCACATCACTCCCAAGCCGCAGGCCCAGTTGTATCAACTCGCCCTCCGCAATCTGTAGATCGAACAGTCCGTTCAATCCGACCAGCACACCCGCCGCATCGCTTGACCCACCGCCGAGCCCCGCGCCCGTTGGGATGCGCTTGATCAGTTCCAGACCGATCGGGAGGTCCTCCCCGATGTGCTGTTGAAGTATGCCGTGTGCACGGTACGCCAGATCCGACTCAAGCGGCCAGTCGATCGGTTGCGGCGAAGGGGCGTCCTCGGCGATGCGGATTTCGTATGTGCTATCCCCGCCAGCCGACCGTGATAGCTCAAGCGTGTCACCAAAACCAACCGCCACCATCCAGCTGCAAATCGGGTGCATCCCGTCCTCGGCACGGGGCGCGCCAACCGACAGCGCCAAGTTGACTTTCGCCGGGCATAATAGGGTTAGTGCGTCGCGTGGCATGGCCACAGTCTACACCGGCTGCGTCGCCTGCGGCCCGACCTCGCCGAGCATGATCCGCCCGTGCAGTTGAGACCAGAAGCGCTCGGCCTTGCGGCGGTCGCCCATCTGCACCGTCCACGCCGCGATGATCCGCTGGATCACAGCCGGCACACCCGGGGCCTCGTGATGCTCCCCGACGCTCGCCAGCCAAAACATCAGCCGGTACTGCTGCGGCTCGTCCGCCGCCGCGTGTGCGTACAGCGCCGCCGATCGCTCCGCCGACACCTCCGCGACCTGCGCTACCGGCTCAAAGCGCGCCTGCGTCACCGCGTCCAGCAGCGATCGCTTGTCGTCGAAGTAACGGTAGATCGAACCGACCGCGCATCCCAGTTGCTTGGCGATCCGCCGGATGGTCGTACCGTCGTATCCGCATTCCGCCAGACAGATCGCGGTCGCATGCAGGATCTGCGCACGGCTGAGGTTCACGGCCGGCGGTTTGGCATCTGTTGCGGTGTCGGTAACCGGATCTTTGGCCGCACGCCCTCGCGGCAGCGCTGCGATCCGATCGATCCGGGGAGAAGTCAGGGTTGATCCATCAACCATAGTCGTCAAGGTTCACCTCCTTGTGAACACGGTTAGTGTCCGCCACAGCGGCGCAGGTGTCAAGGCCGGCGTTGGCAGGCCACCCGGCGGGGCCACTATGATATGACCGGGCATCAACAAGGGGCCGACATGGATGACCAGGCCACGATCGAAGCCGACCGGATGGTGAAGACGCAGCTGGTCGACCGGGGCGTCTGCGACCCCGCCGTATTACAGGCGATGCGGGCTGTCCCCCGGCACCGGTTCGTCCCCCAGGTCTCGATCCAGCGGGCTTACAGCGATCACGCCCTGGCCTTGGAATTCGGCCAAACCATCAGCCAACCCTACATCGTCGCCCACATGACCGAGCTGCTAGCGGTCCGCCCGGGCATGACCGTCCTGGAGATCGGCACCGGCAGCGGCTACCAGACCGCCATCCTCGCCCATCTGGGGGCCCATGTCGTGACCATCGAACGCTCCGCCGAGTTGCTCGACTGTGCCAGGACCATCCTCGCAGACGTCTGCCCCGGCGCACCGGGGGCGGGGGCACCGATCCGGATGCTTCTCGCCGACGGTACACTCGGCCACATCCAGGAAGCCCCCTACGACCGCATCCTCGTCACCGCCGCCGCACCCGCCGTCCCCGACGCCTACCGCCAACAGCTCGCCGACCCCGGCCGACTGGTCATCCCCCTGGGCGACCGCGATAGCCAGATCCTGGCCGTGATCGACAAACTTGGCGATCATTTCACACGGACCGACGACATCGCTTGCAGGTTTGTCCCGTTGGTAGGGGAGGATGGGTGGTCTCCTGACTGATTTGAGAACGCGTCTTCGGCCACAACAACCTGCAGATCGCCACCCGCATCCTCGGCCTCTTCATCACTGCCATCGGCGTGCAGTTCTTGCTGATGGGACTCGCGGCGGTGACGACGGTGTTTGATGCGGAGAAGCTGGTGAGTTGATCGCGGGTGGTGGTAAGGACATCAGCTTGTAACCCTCGTCTTCAAACATAGCTCTGCCTCCGAGGATCGGAAGAAAAGGAACACTGATCTCCGCTAATCACCGCTAATAATAAGATTAGTGAAGATTAGAGGAAATTAGCGTTCTTAAAATGTGATCCGTAGAAGATCGGTGAATAGTCGTGCCTACTCGTCCGTCACGCACCCCTCACTCGCCGACTTCACATTCTTGATGTACTTCCACAACGTCCCGCGGCTGGCCTTGTAAGCGGGCTTTGTCCACGCGGCTGTCCGCTTGGCGAGTTCGTCGTCGCTGACCTTCATTTCGATCACGTTACTCTCCGCGTCGATGTGGATCGTGTCGCCGTCTTGGACCAGCGCGATCGGGCCGCCTTCCTGGGCTTCGGGGCAGACGTGGCCGATGATGAAGCCGTGTGATCCGCCGGAGAATCGGCCGTCGGTCATGAGTGCGACGTCCTTGCCCAGGCCCGCGCCCATGATGGCGCTGGTGGGTGTGAGCATCTCGGGCATACCCGGACCGCCGGTGGGGCCTTCATAGCGGATGACGATGACGTCACCCTTACCGATCTTGTTGTCTTCCAGGCCCTTGAGCATGTCTTCTTCGGAGTCGTAGACCCGTGCCGGGCCGGTGAAGGCGAGGCCTTCCTTGCCGGTGATTTTTGCCACCGCGCCATCGGGCGCGAGGTTGCCGCGGAGGATCTGGATGTGCCCGGATGCCTTGATCGGATCGCTCAGCGGGAGGATCACCTTCTGCCCGTCGGTCAGCCCCGGCAGGTCGGCGAGGTTCTCCGCGACCGTCTTGCCGGTCACGGTCATGCACGAGCCGTCGATCATGCCCTCCGAAAGCAGCATCTTCATCACCGCGGGGGTGCCGCCGACTTTGTGCA
>JAJDCV010000305.1 GCA_029260675.1 Phycisphaeraceae bacterium | reverse complement strand
TCCCCGGTCGCCGGCGGGACGATCCTGCCGAAGATCTACAAGGGCTACAAAGAGTTCATCGAGCTGGGTCTGGTTGAAGATAACAAGCCGAAGATCCACGGCGCCCAGGCGGACGGCTGCAACCCGGTGGTTAAGGCGCTGCGTGAAGGGCAGGAGCTTTTCCACCCTCAGAAGCCCAACACGATCGCCAAGAGCATCGCGATCGGTAACCCGGCGGACGGGTACTACGTTATCAAGGACATCACCGAGTCCGGCGGGTGGGGCGAGTCGGCGAGCGACCAGGAGATCCTCGACGCGGTCAAGCTGTTGGCGCGGACCGAGGGCATCTTCACCGAGCCGGCCGGTGGGACGACGCTCGCCTGCACGATCAAGCTGATCCAGTCGGGGAAGATCCCCCGTGACGAATCGGTCTGCGTCTGCATCACCGGCAACGGGCTGAAGACCGTCGAAGTGATGCAGGGCCAGTTCGCCACCAGCCCGGCGATCAACGCCAAGATGAGCGAGTTCGACGACCTGGTCAAGCAGTTGGAAGAAAACCACACCCCCGCGAGCCGCACGCCGGCGACTAACGCGTGAACCAGACTTCAACGGAGAGATACGCTATGTCAGAGAACGTGACCGTCAGGATCCCCACCGCGTTAAGGCCCCAGGTCGGGGATCAGGAATCGCTGGACGTGGCCGGGGGCACCGTCGGGGAGGTGCTTCGGTCCATGAACACCCAGTACCCCGACTTCGGCAAGCGGCTATATAAGAGCGAGAACGAGATCAATCGCTTTATCAATATCTACGTCAATGACGAAGACATCCGCTTCATGGAGAACCTCCAGACGCCCTTGAAGCCCGGCGACGAGGTCTCGATCGTCCCCGCCATCGCGGGGGGGTGATAACTGGAATGAACCACAGAGACACAGAGAAGAAAGGGATATAATCCGCAGATCACGCAGGCGACACAGATTTAGATCAGGTGCGGTGCTTTCTTATCCGAATCTGCGACATCTGCGTGATCTGCGGATACCCTCTTTCCTCTGTGGTGAAATAATCATGCCTAAAATCACTAACAAATCCTGGTTGACATTCGAGGGTGGCCGGCAGAACGAGCCTTGCCTGTGGAAGATGGCGACGCGTTTCCCGGGGGTGATGTTCGATATCCGTCAGGCCAGCGTGCAGAAGGATATCGGGATCATGGCGGTGCTGTTCGAGGGTGAGGAGGACGAGATCAAGGCGGCGCAGGATTATCTCATCGAGCAGGGCGTCCGCGTCGATCCGGTCGAGGGCGGCAGCAATGTCGCGGGGTGAATACAAACGTTTATGAACGATCGTGTGAGACGCCGGGGGCGGCCTCCGGGAGCAGGAGTATGAGCGATGCCATTTGAGATCAGGGTGTACCAGGAGCCGGATATTTCGAGCGTGGTTGAGATATGGGAGCGGTGCGGGCTGGTCGAGCCGCACAACGATCCGCACAAGGACATCGCACTCAAGGCCCACTTCCAGCCCGACCTGTTCCTGATCGCGCAGCTGGACTGGCAGATTGTCGGGACGGTGATGGCGGGGTACGAGGGGCACCGCGGCTGGCTGAACTACCTCGCGGTCGATCCCGAGCACCAACGCAAAGGCTACGGCCGATTATTGGTCGATGCCGCGGAGACCCGGCTTATGGAGTTGAGTTGCCCGAAGGTAAACCTGCAGATCCGCGGGGCGAACAAGCAGGCCTTGGCGTTTTACCGGGCTATCGGATATGTCACCGAGGATCGGATCGGGATGGGCAAACGGATGGAACTGCCTGAGGGAAAGGAATAACCGCGAAGGCGCGAAGATTGGGAAGGGGGACAAAGAAGTTATGCCCACAGATTTACACAGATTGCCACAGATTAAGAGGGATTGGCAGTGATATTCCTAAATCTGTGTAATCTGCGAAAATCTGTGGGCCAATCTCTTGAATTGCTTTGAGGCTTTCGCGGCTTCGCGGTTGAATGGATCTACGAATCATGGGTCAAGATTTGGAACGCTACCACCGGCAGATGCTGCTCCCCGGCTTTGGGGAAGCGGGTCAGCGCAGGCTTATGGATGCCAAGATCCTGGTCGTCGGCTGCGGCGCGTTGGGGACGGTGATCGCCAACATGCTCGCCCGGGCCGGCGTAGGGCACCTGGTGATTGTCGACCGCGACTTCATCGAGATCACCAACCTTCAGCGGCAGGTGCTGTTCGATGAGCGTGATGTGGCGGAGGGCATCCCCAAGGCCGAGGCCGCCAAGCGGAAGATCGCCGGGATCAACTCGCAGGTCACCGTTGAGGCGATCGTCGATGACGTGAATCACACCAATATTGAGAAACTGGCGACGCAGCTCCCGGGGGTCGGTCGGGTCGACCTGATCATGGACGGGGTGGACAACTTCGAGACGCGCTACCTCGCCAACGACGTGGCGGTGAAGCACGGCATCCCGTACATATACGGCGGTGCGGTCGGGACGGTCGGTGCGTCGTACGCTGTGTTGCCTCACACCGTGGCCCCGGGCGAGACCGGTGAGACACCCTGGGAGAAGGTCGGGCGTGCCACGCCTTGTCTGCGCTGCATCTTCGAGCAGGCCCCGCCGCCGGGCGTGAACCCGACGTGCGATACGGCCGGGGTGATCGGGCCGGCGGTGTCGATCGTGGCCAACTACCAGGTCGCCGAGGCGCTTAAGATCCTGACCGGGAATCTCGAAACGGTCAGCCCGACGATGCTGAACTTTGATCTGTGGTCCAACATCTTTAAGCAGTTCAAGGTCGCCCGGGCGTATGACGTCGGCGAGTGCGAATGCTGCAAGAAGCGGAACTTCGAGTTTCTTGACGGGAAGTTCGGCAGCTCGACGACGACGCTATGCGGGCGGAACGCGGTGCAGTTGAGTCAGAAGTCCAACGGGCAGAAGCTCGACTTCGACGAGATCGCCAAGCGGCTGCAGGCCCACGGCAAGGTTACGGCCAACAAGTTCATGCTCCGGGCCGACATCACCGATAACGGCGAGCCTTACGAGCTGACCCTCTTCAACGACGGCCGGGCCATCGTCAAGGGCACCAAGCACGCCAACGTCGCCAAGAGTATTTATGCAAAGTATGTCGGGGCGTGAATCACACCAGTGGGGATATTTTTTTGTTAGGAGTATCGGATATGGCGATTGACAGCACCGTGAATCACAGCTTCCACTTCAGCGTGGGCTACCTCAAGACCCTGCTGGAAGGGATCGACAACGACAAGATGACGCACCAGCCCAGCCCCGGGATGAATCACCCGGCGTGGATTGTGGGGCACCTGGTGACCGCGATGGAGTTTACGGCGAAGCTCATCGGCGCAACATACAAGGCACCCGACGGGTGGAGCGATCTGTTTGGGATGAAGTCCGAGCCCAGTGACGATGCCTCGAAGTACCCAGACATGGCGACGCTGCTTGCCGAATTGGATAAAACAGTGGCGGCGGTGACACCTTCGCTGGAATCGATCAGTGCCGAGGCGCTGGCGGTGCAGATGCCGGACGAGGGGTTTCGTAAGATGATGCCGACGGTCGGTGACGGGCTGACGTTCCTGATCAACGGCCACATCACGACACACATCGGCCAGTTGTCGGCGTGGCGCCGCGCCTGCGGGATGCCGGCGCTGTTTTAATTTCTTATTCCGGGCTCACCCTTTAGAGGATACGACGATGTCTACCGCGATTGATGGTTTGTTGTTTAGCTGGAGCAAGAACCAAGATTACGGGCAGCGGCTGGTCGCCGACCTCACCGACGAGCAGATGGGCGTGCAGCCCGGTCCGGGGCCGGGGGTGAATCACCCGGCCTGGGTGCTCAGCCACCTCAATGCTTACCACCCGGTGATCGAAGCGGTGATCAAGGGCGAGCTGTTCGACGATCCCGTGGGGCATAAGTTCGGGATGAAGAGTCAGCCCGAGGCCGACCGATCGGTTTACGCCTCGAAGGACGAACTGGTGGCAGATTTTGTCACCGGCCATGAGCGGGTCGAGCGGGCCCTGCGTGAGGCGGATGATTCGCTGTGGGGTCAGCCCTTGGCGTTGGAGCGTTGGGTGAAATTCATGCCCACCGCCGGGATCGCGCTGCCGTACCTGATGCTGGTGCATGAGAACTCACACTTCGGCCAACTCAGCGCGTGGCGGCGCGTGCAGGGGCTGGCGAGCGTATGAGCGACTCGATGATCTACTTCGACAACGCCGCAACCAGTTTTCCCAAGGCCCCGGGTGTGAACGAGGCGATGGCCAAGTTCCTCGCCGAGGACGCGGCCAACCCCGGGCGGGCCGGCCACCGGATGGCGGTGGCGGCGGAGCAGATGCTCGACGGTGTCAGGCTCAAGCTGACGCGGTTGTTCGATGGGGACGACCCGTCGCGGATGGTGTTTACGCTCAACGGGACCGATGCGCTGAACATGGCGATCAAGGGCGTGCTCGCCCCCGCCCCCGGGAGTAGCGGGGTAGCGGGTTCATTGCCTCATGTCATCACCTCCGACCTGGAGCACAACTCGGTCAGCCGGCCGCTGCAGGCGATGGCGGATCGTAAACAGATTGAGCTGACCCGTGTGGCATTTGACGAAGACGGATTCATTGACCCCGAGGATGTCCGCAAGGCGATCAAGCCAAACACCCGGCTGGTTGTGTTGACCCATGCTTCGAACGTGCTGGGGACGATCCAGGACGCAAAGGCGGTCGGTGCGATCGCCCGGGAGCACGGCCTGTTGTTTTGCCTCGACGCGGCGCAGACGGCCGGCGTGCTGCCGATCTCGATCAAGGATCTGAATGTCGACCTGTTGGCGTTCCCCGGGCACAAGTCGCTGCTGGGCCCGACCGGGACCGGGGCTTTGTACATCGGCGATCGTTGCCCAGGCCCGGGGGCGGGGTCTTCGCGGGTCGAGGATGACACGGAACGCTTCAATCCCTGGCGGGAAGGGGGGACCGGGGGGGACTCGTCGACCCCGACACAACCCTCGGAGTACCCGCACTACCTGGAAGGCGGCACACCCAACACCGTCGGTATTGTTGGGCTCGGTGCGGGTGTCGACTACATCAACGAGCAAGGCATCGACAAGGCACTTGCGCACGAACAGGCTTTGGTGGCGACACTCATCGGCCGGTTTGCGGATGATGAGCGGTTCACCGTCTACGGCACACGCGACGCAGGGCGGCGTGTTGGGACGATGTCGTTGAACATCAATGGGTACGATGCGCCCGATGTGGGATCGATCCTGGATGATAGTTTCCAGATCGCGGTTCGGCCGGGGCTGCACTGTGCGCCTTACACGCACCGTCGGCTGGGGACGTTCCCCGATGGCGCGGTACGGGTCAGCCCGGGTGCGTTCAACAACAACGATGAGTTGAACCAACTGATCGAAGCACTCGATCAGATCGCCGGGTGAGGGTTCCACTTCTATTCAAGCGCAAAAAGAAGCCCACGTTCGTGGAACGTGGGCTTCGGTGATTATGTTGGTGTGAGAGTCCGCTTAGAAGCTGGTGCTGAGCCCGAAGGTTGCGTAGACGGTGTTGTCGTCGTTGCCCGTCCCGAACGCGGCGCTGATGTTCTGTGCGGTGTCACCGAGGTACAGGAAGTGCACGCCGAAGCTGGCGTCCCACGAGCCGAAACCCTCGGGGACGATGGCTGCAAGGGATATGGAAGCCACGAGCCCGACGTCCAGGAACCCGAAGGTGTCGTCGTCATCGCCACCTAAGCCGTCTTCGTAATAGCTGTCCAGGCTCAGCCCCACGGTTACGGGCAGGGATACGCTGATTCCCGTGTTCTCGGTGCCAAGCAGTTCGGTCACGTCCGGCTCGATCCCGAATTCAAGATAAGTGCCTTCGTCTGCTCCGGCATCGGATCCGCCATCGACCTCGACCGCGAGTAAGACATAGGGGTTCAAGCCCATCCCGCCGAATCTTTCGGAGTCGTCGATGGCGTAGATCAGGTTGATTTCCTCCGAGAAGATGCCGTTGCCTGCGGGGTTGTACAGGTAGATGTAGGAGAGGTCGATCGAGTCACCGTTGGGCAGGGCGACATTGATCCCGCCGAAGATGTCCGTCTCGTACCACTCGTTGCCGGCGGTGGCGTCCTGGTAGCTGTTCCAGTCGCCGACGTAGGCCGTGACCGCGGACCCATCGTTGGTTTCGAACAGGTCGAAGGTCAGTGTCACGCTTGGCTGAACGATCAGCCCCTCATTTTCCTGCCCCATCCCACGGAACCAGTTTTCGGTGACAACGTCGATGTTGATGTCCACCGCAACGCCGGCGTCGGCCTCATCGGCGTGCGACATATGCGGGGAAAGTGATACACACAGCATGGCGGCCAGGGCCGAGGTATAAGCTAAAGGTAATCGGAAACGTGTCGATGGCATGTCTGGGTCCTTACAGTTGATGAATTAAATCACACGGAATAGTCCGTCAACATTCAGGCGGACAACCCATGTCTATCGGCAAGGGCCGTGCCAAACTCCTCGAATACTGAGCTTAAATGTGTCAGTTTAATGATCCGCCCGATTTCACAGCGGTATCAGTGATCGGTGGAGGAAGATTACCGGCCGGTCCGAAAAATCGACACGTGTGAAGTGCGCGGAAGATAGGCAGATCGGGTCTTGTTTAAGGACGTTGCGCAGATGTTCAGCAGTTATTCAGGCAGGTGAAATGCCGCGGTGCAGATCCTGGACCCGCTGGGCCTGGGCTGTTTTGACGTGATCCAGCGTGATCCGCGCGATCTTGAAACTGGGGTCGTCTTCCGGGCTCAGCCGGCAGTGTTCCTGGAAGAGGTTGTAGAGGAACTTGAAGGCGTCGCGCGGCTGCTGCATCTGGTCCAGCGCGTCGATGACGGCATCACGGGAGACGTCCGGCTGGAACAGGTCCATCAGTTGGATCGGCTTGTCAGGGTCGGCCGAAGCGTCGGGTGATGGCGTGGATGATTCAGTAGCCCTTTGGGGCTGAGTTGTCTGGCAGGCGTGCAGTCGGCTGGTGCACAGGTCGTAGAGGGTCGAGCCGGACCAGGTCAGGCGGTCGACCAGGTGTTGCTTGTCCAGGCGTGCCTCTTCGAAGAAAGCCGGGGACTCACGGTGGATCAACTGTCGGAGTTCCAGCGGCAGGAGGAGTTTGATCCCGACGCCTTGTTGCTGAAGGAACTTGTTGTCGAGCATCGGCCAGACGACGGAGCGCATCCGGTCGGCCCTGCCGTGGATCAGGGTGGGCTCGTCGACACGGTCAACCAGGACGACCATCCCTGCGTACCCGAGCCCGCCGAGGACTTCGATGAATCGGCGGGTGAGTTGGTACCGGGTATCGCTGCCCTCTTTGCCGTGATCGGTGGGCAGGGGTTGGCCGGCCAGGGCCGACGTGCCCAGGTCTTCGAACATGGCGGCGAGGTTGGCCTTTGAGCGTTTGATCGCGGGCATCTGTTCCAGGATTCGTCGGCATAGCGTGTGTCGCTGCCAGGTCCAGATGGACCACGCCGACCCCAGCAGGACCGCGGCGGCGATGCTGACGCCCAGGGCGGGCAGGAGCCAGATCGGCTTGTCGGGGGAATCGTTCATCCACCAGAGGGTGAAACCTAAGCCCAGAGACGCGACGGCCGCTAATGATGCGCCGACCCAGGCCCAGGGGATGGGTTCGATCCAGCCGAGTTTGAGCCTGCGTCGGAGTCTGCGCCAGCGGTTCAGGGCCGAGCCTGTCCGTGGCTGGTCGTATAGGGCCGAGAGCAATGCCAGGTCGACGCGCGATTGTCGTGGCAGCTTCCGCAGCCGTTTCTTCAATTCGCGAGGTTGGTGAGCGGGTGCGGTGGTTGCGGTCGGGTCTTCAGGTTGTTGGCCGTGGATTGCGTCATTAAGCAGGGTGACGGCGACGGAGAGGATCGCGTCCTGGTGGTCTTCGAGTCTCAGGGCATCGAAGGTCGCCTCGGGGCTCTGGCTGTTTGAAGCCAGGAGTTGATCCAGCACCGGGTTCAGGTCGTCGTAGGGCACGACCAGGACCAGGCGGTCGGGATGCTCGGCGTTGTGCCGGGCGATCTGGCTGTCGAGCATGATGCGGATCGCGGTCTTGCCGCTGCCCTTTTCCCCGAAGACCACGCTGGTGCCCGGGCGGTCGACCTGGCCCAGAACCTTGGCGAACTCGGGGTGTGACAGGTCGTTCTCGATGAGCCGATCGAAGACCGGGTCGTGGCGGGCTTCCTCAGCCCCGAAGGGGTTTTCGCCGATGTGGTAGTGGGCAAGGAACGTGTCGATCTTCATCCGTGGGCTTCCCTGTCGGCGTGTCGCGGGTGTGCGGGCCGGGGCCGACCCTTATAGACTATCGGCCAACGACCGGCCTCCCAAATCGGGATGGGCACAAAAGTTCTGATCCGCAGCGGATATCCCCGGATAGCACTGATATAGACGGCCCAGGTGTTTTCAACGAGGACCATGACCCCAAACCGCCCCGATCCAGCAACCTTCAAAAGGCTGACCCAGGCCAAACCGGCCGCGGGGGGTCGTCTGATTGCCCCGATGTTCCGCCGGCTGTTCAGCGACGCCCTGACGCCGGTCCTGGCGTACCGTCGGCTGGTCAGGCCCGATGATCGGCTGGCCCCCAGCTTCCTGCTGGAATCGGTGGTCGGGGGGGATCAGATCGGCCGTTACAGCTACCTGGGCGCCCAGCCGATCGCCGAGGTGATCGCCCGGGACTACGCCGTGGAATACCGCGACCACCGAGACCCGTCGAAATCGAGGTCTTTTCAGAGCGACGACCCGCTGCTGGAGATGGACCGGGTGACCGCGGCGTGGCAACCACTCGACGTCCCCGGTCTGCCGGAGTTCACCGGGGGGTGGGTCGGGTATGCCGGGTACGACACGGTGCGTTACCTGGAAGGCGAGAAGCTGCCCACGCCGCCGCCGGACGACCGGGGCCTGCCGGACCTGCACATGCAGCTCTACAACGACGTGGTGGCTTTCGACCAGGCACAGAAGGCGGTGCTGGT
>JAJDCV010000304.1 GCA_029260675.1 Phycisphaeraceae bacterium | reverse complement strand
ATAGACCTCAATCATCATCTCACAGGCCTCAAGCCTGCCATAATACTCGGGGGGCAGCTTAACTAGCAACGCCTATTGACGCAAATGCCGTAAAACTCAGATCTTCTGGGCTTTTTGGCTTCTCAAATATATGTGTAGTCTGGCCCGAATAAACACGATATACAGATATGATGTGCAGCGTCTGCACACTTTAATCAACTGCGCTAGAGGCCGTCACATTTAGGATGACATGAGAATCAGTGGCCTATTTGCCAAGAATCAGAACTTGGCGTCAGTAATGATTGTTTCGATGCGCCTTGATCGTTCCGAGTCTTAAACCGCAGAGCAATTGCAGACCTCTAGTTCATCAGAAATGGGAAGCATGGTAGAGCGAATAGTTCCAATTATCTGCCGGACGCTCCATAAAAGAATTCTTAAAGTGGCAAAATGCATGCTATGGCCGGTGCGTCCGATTGCCACTCGGCAATGCCTCCGGAAAATGACGCGGGCGAACACGTCGTTGATGCGGCTTTGCGTGGGCATGCAACTGTCGCCTGATGAATTGATGCTGCTTGGTGGGTGCATTGAACGGATCCGCCCATGCCGCATCCTGGTGTTTGGGCTCGGTTACGACAGTTCCTTTTGGCGTCGGCTAAATCATGGCGGCGAGACCGTCTTCCTTGAAGACAATCCTTCATGGATTGCGTTGTTGAAGAGACATGATCCATCTTTGATCATTCATCAAATAGAATACGACTCAGACATTGATGATGCAGATATGTATCTTGATCGTAGCAATGTCAATTATGACACGTGGCCTGAGGCGGTTATTTCCAACACATACGACTTGATAATTATCGATGCCCCTACTGGCCACAGCCCGGGCTGCCCCGGGAGAATGCTACCAATTATTGCTTCAACAAAGCTTGCAAGTCCCGATGGACATGTTTTTGTTCACGACTGTGACCGTGATATAGAAGCCGGATTCAGTGATCAATATTTAGGACCAATTCGAACTATGTATCAAGTGGGGCGGCTACGTCACTACGGCCCGATTCATAACTGAGCCTCCCCCTATCTGACGAGCGAGGGGGCTCAACTACTCTGCACCAGATCATGTGAAGGTGTCGCCACTACGCGTGCCGTAACAATCTGACTGATTATCCACCCGTTAGCATGCGAAAATATAGCCGCACATGGAGTGCGGCCAAATGCCCGGGAGAGGATTCGAACCTCCAAGGAGTGTTACCTCCACCGCGACCTCAACGCGGCGCGTCTGCCAGTTCCGCCACCCGGGCGTGGGTGGCCGCCAGTATAGGCTTGAAACCGCGGTTGTCGAGCGGTGGCGCGGGTCGGTCCGGGACCATGCGTGTGAAGGAGGCACCCAGGGAGACGGCTCAGAGCCAGGCGGGTGCCCGGGAGGCTTTGAGACGTTACAATCCCCGCCCCGGACAGGCGTTGGGCCTGACCCTCTTGAGCCTGGAAGCAGCGATGCAGTGCAGAGTCAGTAAATTCGGCGGGACGTCCGTGGCCGACGCAGATATGATCCGCAAGGTCAAGGCGATCGTCACCGCAGACCCCGAACGCCAATTCATCGTCCCCTCCGCCCCCGGCAAGCGGTCAAGCGATGACCAGAAAGTTACGGACCTGCTGTACCTCTGCCATGAGCACGCCCGGCAAGGCTTGTCTTTCGACGAAGTCTTCTCGCTGATCGCCCAGCGGTATCACGATATCGCTAAGAAGCTGGAGGTCGACCCGGGTCTGGATGCGCATCTTCAGGCTGTCAAGCAGGAGATCGCCCGAGTCGCTGCTGCGGGGCAAGGCCCGGACTACGCCGCCAGCCGGGGGGAGTACCTCAACGGCCTGATCATCGCAGGGTTCCTGGAGGCTGAATTCTTCGATGCGGCGGACCTGATCCACTTCGATGATCGCGGCCGGCTGGATGAAGACAAGACCTACCGAGAGATCGGCGAGAAGCTCAAGGGCGTGAAGCTCGCGGTCGTGCCTGGGTTTTATGGCAGTCTGCCGGACGGGTCGGTCAAGACTTTCAGCCGGGGCGGATCAGACATCACCGGCGCGGTGGTCGCGCGGGGTGTGGGTGCCTCGATTTATGAAAACTGGACGGACGTGTCGGGTCTGCTGATGGCTGACCCGCGGATCGTTGACAATCCCAACACGATCCAGACGCTGACCTACCGGGAACTCCGCGAGCTTGCCTACATGGGCGCGACGGTGTTGCATGATGAGGCGATCTTCCCGGTGCGTCACGCAGGGATCCCGGTGAATATCCGCAACACCAATCGGCCGGACGATCCCGGCACCATGATCGTGCCGGGCGACGGAAATGAAAAGCACACCGGGACGATCACGGGGATCGCCGGGCGCAAGGACTTCACGGTTATCGCGCTGGAGAAGGCGATGATGAACGCGCAGGTTGGGTTCGGTCGGCGCGTGCTGAGTGTGCTGGAAGACCACGGCGTGAGCTTTGAGCACCTGCCATCGGGGATCGACACGATGTCACTGGTGGTATCCGACAGCCAGATCAACGGCAAACTGGACGACGTACTGGAAGGCTTGCGTGTCGAGGTTCATCCCGATTCGGTCGAAGCCACGCCGCAGATGGCGTTGATCGCGACAGTCGGCCGGGGCATGTCGCATATCCCGGGTATGGCGGCGAAGCTGTTCGGTGCGCTGTCTGGCGCGGGGATCAATATCCGCATGATCGACCAGGGCTCCAGCGAGTTGAACATCATCGTGGGCGTCCACGCCGAAGACTTCGAGCCGGCGATGCGGGCGATCTACAAGGCGTTTGTTGGATAAGCTCACCGGCCTCACAGCGTAGTTTTGCCACGAGACGTTTAGCCTGACCGTTCACGGCCAGCGTCCCGGTCTCGAACGACCGGGCTATATAGCAGATAGACATGGACCCGCGCACCCTACAATTCACGGTTTTCTGTGTCTTTAACGCTCTGTGCCTCGTTGCGGGCTACGGTGCTCGGCGGCGTAAACTGCTCGGCGAACACACCGCCCGACCGATCCACTTCATCACCGTCAGCTTCGTCTGGGGCGCGGTAGCGCTGCTTAGTTTGTGGCGGCTGCCACCGGACCGCTCAAACCTGTGGCTGATCGCGATCGAACCTTTCCTCGTTGCGGTCCCGGCGTTCGCTGTGGTCCCGATTGCACGTCGGATGGGTTGTGACAACAAGCAGGTCGGCGTGATCGCCACGGCGGCGGGGCTTGGGAACCTGGGGTTCACGCTCGGGGCTTACCTGTGCTATACCCTGCTGGCGGGCCCGGACGGGCAGCAGGGCGAGGCGGCGCTGGCCTACGCGGTGGCGCAGGTGAACCTGATGGCGATGGCCGGGGTGCTGATGATGTATCCCCTGGCCCGGCACTTCGGCGGGCAGCACACCGGTGATATCTCGGTGACACGTTTGATCGTGACCAGCTTCTTGGATCTGCGTGCGCTGATGGTCCACTGTGCCATCATCGGGGTGGTGCTGGCGTACCTTCATGTCCCCTACCCGGATGTGCTGGATGATTATTACGTGATCCATGTGCTGTTTTATCTGGGGGGTTTCGGGGGGTACTTCGGGATCGGGCTGCGTCTTCGGCTAGGCGACACGAAAAGGTACCTGCGCGAGCACGCACTGCTGGCCGCGGTGAAGTTTGCGGGTATCCCCCTGCTTTCGGTGTGTGTCCTGGCCTTGATGAATCTGACGCCCGTGCCGCTTGAATCGATCGCCCAACGGGTTGTTATCGTCGAGTCATTCATGCCGATAGCGATCCAGAGCGTGATGATCGCGAACCTGTTCCACCTGGACGGGCGGATGGCCAGCACGCTGTGGCTGGTGAATACGGTGCTGTTCGTCCTGCTGCCGCTACCGTTGCTGGTCCTCTGGCTGGGGTGATTCCCCCCAGGCGGTCGTGATCCTCCACAGCCGCTACAATTGCCGCATGAGCACGGCCATTGAGAGACTAGACGACATCATGGATCGGGCCAGCCAAGCGCTTGCTGACATGGACTACCTGACCTGCGAGGCGTTGTGTCTGGAGGCCTTAATCGAGGCGCGGGACCAGCAGTGTTTTCACTTTTACGCCCGTGTCTTGATGCCGCTTCAGGAGTCCCGGCGGCAGAGGCGGATGATCGCGGCGCAGGGCGAGATCCAACTGGGCACGGGTGAGCCGGGGTTTGATGCGGCGTCCTGGCTTAGCGTACACCCCGCCGGGTGTGTCGTTTTGACCCATCCGCACACCTCTGAAGATGCCAAGACACTGGCCCAACAGGCCCTAAGTGAGAAGAAGTTTGTCGAAGTCCTATTCGCCGACAACGCGCCGGACGATCCGGAATGGACGCTGCGATCCTACGACGGCCACCAGGTGAGTTGCCAGGTATCCGCACCCAAACCCGACCAGAACCCCGCGCAGTGGTTCCTTCACGCGACCGAGCAACTGGGCGACGCCGCCCTGCGCTGTGCCGATGGCACGCTCACCGGCGAAGCCTTGATACGCGACCTGGAAGCCCGGCTGCGTGCCTTCCCCGACCACGAGTTGCTGCACCAGCGACTCGCCGAAGCCGCGCGGAAAGCCGGATAGACCACCCCCCTTTGCGTGGAAACGAACGCACCTGAAGCGACCCGACATAGGCCGTTACATGACCACCGATCCTGAATCCACATCGTTGGCAACTCCCAAACCTGTGCGGCGCAACCGTCGACGGCTGGGTTGTGTCATCGTAATCATGGCGGTGGTGATGATTGCATTGCTAGTGGCCGGTATCGGTCGGAGCCGGTGGTTAAGCAAACCGGCATACTGGACGCGCAACCAGAAGCTCATGGTGTCGGTCGAACAGACCGAACTCATCGATACTGCGGACCGCGCATTCAACCGCATCTTAAGCGAGTTGTCTGATTCACAAGGCTACAAGCCGACGGGAAAGCCAGATCTCGGTGTACGTCTTATCGAGCTGCGCATCGACGAGGCCAACGCCTGGCTCGCCACCCGGCTGAACGACTGGCTGGTCAATCGGCAGCGGAAGCTGCCCGCCGGCTTGAGTCAGCCGATGATCACGACGGATGGTGGGTCGCTCATCGCGGCGTTCCATTACCGGAACAAGGAGATCGATCAGGTCTTCGGCGTGCGGTTGTCGCTTAATATTCTTGAGACTGGGCAGGGGGTATTGTCCGTCGACGGGATCTATGGCGGACGGTTGTGGCTGCCGACCGGGCAGGTGCTTAAACGCCTGCCCATCCTGTCGCAGAACGGCAGCAAGTCGCAGATCGTCGCCGTGCTGCTGGGCGAGCAGCCGTTCGACCCGATCCTCCCGATTGACGGTGCTCGGCGTGCGCGGATCCTTGAGATGCGGGTGACAGAACGGGGTGTGGGCCTGGTCGTGCAGGCGGAACCCAACGGGGCCCCCGAGGAATAGTCAGCGACTCGGCGTAGATGACCGGTCCCGCCGTGTCGCCTAGTATGTCAGGCTGGTGGAGCACGACCCATGAACCCACAACACAAGCGTATCGTCGTAGGGATCAGCGGGGCCAGCGGCGCGGCCTATGCGCGGCGGATTGTTCAGTTGCTTGTTTCGGCCGAGGTCGAAACACACCTGGTGATCTCGCCGCTTGGCCAACGCCTGCTGCACGACGAGTTGGGCATGGAGGGCGTCGACCTGCCGGCACTGGCGGGGGTGTCGCATAGCGATGATGAGGCTGCCCTAACACCGAAGAACCTGATCCTGCACAACTACCGCGATGTTGGGGCGTCGATCGCGTCGGGTTCGTTCCGCCACGACGGGATGATCGTGATCCCCTGCACCTCGAACACGCTGGGCTGCATCGCCAACGGTCTGGCGCAGAACCTGATGCACCGCGCGGCGCTGGTCACGCTCAAGGAGCGCCGCCCGCTGGTGCTGGTCCACCGGGAGATGCCGTTGTCGCTGGTGGATATCCGCAACATGCAGGCGGTCACCGAGGCCGGGGGGATCATCGCCCCGGCAAACCCGGGGTTCTACATGCTGCCCGGGACGATCGGCGGGGTGATAGACTTTGTGGTCGGCCGATGTCTTGATCTGTTAGGCATCGAACATCACCTTGACGTGCGTTGGTCTGAGAAGAAGCCGACGGAAGCCAGGCCCCAACCCGGCGGGCCGCCGTCGCGTGGCGAGTTGGAGGCCGGCCCACGTTGACAATGACGATCCCCGCTGAATCCAAAGTTACGTTGGCCGGGAAGCTGGCCGCGATCGCCGGGGATATCAAGCTCAGCCACACGGTGTTTGCGATGCCGTTCGCGCTGCTGGCGACATATCTTTCGGCGGGTTCGGCCGATCGTCTGCCGGGGTTAGACGAATTTTTTTTGATCGTGCTGTGCATGTTCCTGGCGCGGACGGTGGCGATGACCGTCAACCGGCTGGCCGATGCCGGACTGGATGCAAGCAACCCGCGAACCGCCGGCCGAGCCTTACCCAGCGGCCGGCTTGATAGACGATTCATGATCTTAGCCGCCGTGATTTGCGCCGCGTCATTTATCGCGGCGGCGGGCGGGTTCTGGTGGCTTCGATCTAATCCCTGGCCTGTGATCCTCTCGCCGGGCGTGCTCCTGTTTTTAGCGGGATACAGCTACACCAAACGGTTCACCTGGCTCTGCCATGTCTACCTCGGTGTGGCGCTGGCGCTCAGCCCGGTCGCCGCGGTGATCGCGATCGAGCCGGGGTATCTGGGTGTGACCGCGCCGTGGCTGCTCGCTGGGATGGTGGCGTGCTGGGTCGGGGGGTTCGACGTGATCTATGCACTGCAGGATGTGGAACACGATCGGTCGCTCGGCCTGTATTCGATGCCGGCGAAGCTGGGGATCGGGCGAGCGCTATGGGTAGGCCGTGCGTTGCATGCCCTCGCGGCCGTTTGCCTGTTGATCCTGTGGCACCATAGCCCTTTGCTTGGCGTGTGGTTTCTCTCCGCGTCCGTGCTGACCCTGGTGCTGCTGGCGTTCGAACACGCGCTGGTCGGGCGTTCACGGACGCATCACATCCACATCGCGTTCCTGACGGTCAACGGCGTAATCAGTTTGCTGCTCGGCGCAGCGGGGATCATCGAGGTCGTGACGTCTCTGTCGGCACACACCTAGCTAGACCTTGTCCTGCGACGAGAACCCCAACGGCAGCGGGCACCAGGCTGACAACACAGACACCCGCGGAGGCAAGGTCATCACGGCAGACGGGGGTAGCGGTCCAAACAGCAACCGGACCGCGGCCAAAGGATCAACTTTCATATCCGCCGGGTCATCGCATGCCTCGCACCTCGCACCCTGATCATCCACCGTCATCCGGATACATTGTGGCTGCCCGTTCCCGTTGATCGCCAGCGTGACCGATCCGGACGGCATCGGTTCGGCCGTGTGTTTGACCCGCATCAGCGCATCGACCACCCGTGCCCAGTTGAATACCTGCCAGTTCCCGGAGGGCCCGATCTGGGTTGTCTCGGCGAAGCCGGACAGGGCGCGAAGCTCCGGCCCGATCGGACCACTCATCAACAGAATCACATCGTGTTGAGCTTGACGGACCCACTGCCCGAGGATCCGTGCCGCCGTCTGTGCATCCCGGGCTACCAGTTCATTGATCTGTGCGTCCTCCGGGTGGGCCGAGATATACCCGACGACCTGACCCGACGTGTCGCGTGCGATCATCGGTCGGTAGTGCCAGCTCTTGAGGTATCGGCTAAACGATTCGGTAGGCCGTTCGCAGAACGCGGCCTGCCCGTCATGGAGTGACTTAAGTTTGGCGTTTGTCTCGGTGTCATCGGGGACGGGCTCAAACACGATCTCGGTGTCTAGGCCCTCCAAGGCGTGGCGGATATTGTCAGGGTGCAAGGTGAGTTTGTATTTAATACCCGCGACTTCGTAGCCAAAAAAGGCGTAGCGCTGACGTCGGCCCCCCAGATAGGACAGGTCGCAGCCCGCGCGGCGCATCTCGGCGACCGCGTGGTTCATCAAGAGCTTCATGTAACCCTTGCCCCGGCTGTCGGGATGGACCGCGACACCGCCAACACCCGCGGCTTTCAGTGTCACCCCGCCCACGCACCAATTAATCGGGAACACCCCCACCACCGCAACGATCCGGCCGGCATCACGCACCGCGTAGTTGCGGCCCATGTGCTCATCGGTCGGCTGGTAGATGGCCGGGAGCAAGTTCGCAAAGTCGTGCGGGCGGTACTCGCCGAACACCGCATTGAGAAACC
>JAJDCV010000303.1 GCA_029260675.1 Phycisphaeraceae bacterium | reverse complement strand
CCATTTTTGTGAGACACGGTGGCTGAGCATCGTCCCGACGGTGCGGTTGGTGTTGGTGATGGGGAGTTCGACACGGACCTTTTCGCCGTGCTCTAGCGCCGGTGTGGCGTGCTCGATCAGCCGCACGTCCAGGACGTTTGCGATGCCGTGGTCCTGCGGGATGAGCTTGCGGACCTCGACCTCCGGGCGCGGCTTGTGTGCAGGCTTGAGGATGGGCGTGAGGTCCAGGCCGTCGGCTTTCCAGTGATCGATCGCGTCGCGGGGTTCCAAGAAGTCGACCCGGCCTACAAGATCGTCGATCGACTTGATGCCGAGTTTAGCCATGTAGGAGCGTGCTTCCTCGGCGACCATGAAAAAGAAGTTGATGACGTGTTCGGGTTGGCCTGAGAATTTCTTGCGCAGGACTTCGTCCTGTGTGCAGATCCCTACGGGGCAGGTGTTCAGGTGGCACTTGCGCATCATGATGCAGCCCATCGCGACCAGGGGGACGGTGGCGTAGCCGTACTCTTCGGCGCCCAGGCATGCGGCGATGACCAGGTCGCGGCCGGTCTTCATCCCGCCGTCGGTCTCGAGCCGGACGCGGGATCGCAGGTCGTTGAGGACGAGCGTCTGGTGCGTCTCCGCCAGGCCCAGTTCCCAGGGCAGGCCGGCGTGCTTGATGCTGGTCAGGGGTGACGCGCCGGTGCCGCCGTCGTACCCGCTGATGAGGATGTGATCTGCGTGAGCCTTACTCACACCTGAGGCGATCGTCCCGACGCCGACCTCGGAGACGAGCTTGACGCTGATGGGGACGTTGGGGTTGGCGTTTTTCAGGTCGAAGATGAGTTGCGCGAGGTCTTCGATGGAATAGATGTCGTGGTGCGGAGGCGGGCTGATGAGCCCGACCCCCGGTGTGGAGTAGCGGATGCTGGCGATGTACTCATCGACCTTGTGCGCGGGGAGTTGGCCGCCCTCGCCGGGCTTGGCGCCTTGGGCGATCTTGATCTGGATCAGGTCGGCGTTGGCGAGGTAGTAGCTGGTGACACCGAACCGTCCGGAGGCGACCTGCTTGATGGCGGAACGTTTGGAGTCGCCGTTTTCCATCGGAGTAAAACGAACGATGTCTTCTCCGCCCTCACCGGAGTTACTCATCCCGCCCATACGGTTCATGGCGACGGCTAGCGTCTCGTGGGCTTCTTTAGAAAGTGCGCCCAGCGACATCGCACCGGTGCGGAACCGCTTTACGATCTGGGCGGCGGGCTCGACCTGATCGATCGGGATCGCTTGAGCGGGGTCGTCGGTCTTGAGGCTGAGCAAGCCGCGGAGGGTGCATCGGCTTCGTGCGTCGTCGTTGCAGAGCTTGGCGTACTTCTCGTAGGCGGTACGGCTCTTGGATTTGACGGCGAGCTGTACGTTGGCGATGGCGTTTGGGCCGAAGGCGTGCCGGTCGCCGCCGGCGCGCCAGTGGTACTCGCCGGGGTTGGGTAGCTGATCGAGCCTGACGCCTTCGCGTAATGGGAAACCCAGGAGGTGTCGGCGTCGTGCTTCCTCGGCCAGGATGCCAAACCCCGCGCCGCGGAGCCGGCTGGCGGTCCCGGCGAAACAGCGGTCGATGACCGAATGGTCCAGCCCCAACGCCTCGAAGATCTGAGCGCCCTTGTAACTGGCGAGTGTCGAGATGCCCATCTTGGACATGACCTTCAGTACGCCCTTGTTGATCGACTTGGTGTAGTTACGGATGATCTTTTCGTTTGAGATCGACTTGCTTAGCGTGCCGCGTTTGCGAAGCCATGCAAGGGCGTCGAATGCGAGGTAGGGGTTGACCGCGTCGGCGCCGTAGCCGAAGAGCACGCAGAAGTGGTGGACCTCGCGTGCCTCGCCGGACTCGACGACCAGGCCGATGCGCGTGCGCTGGTGGGTGCGGACCAGGTGGTGATGGACCGCCCCGGTTGCCAATAGCGAGCTGACCGGGAGCCTGTCGGGGCCGACCCTGCGGTCAGAGAGGATGATCAGTTGATAGCCCTGCTCGATGGCCTCGGTGGCTTCATGGCAGATGCGTTCGAGCGTTTTGGCAAGGGCCTCTTCGCCTTGTGTGCCGTCATTTGAAGCAGGGCGTTCGTAGGTGATGTCGATCACGCGCGAGCGCCAACCGCGGTGGTCCAGTTGCTTTAGTGCGCCCAGCTGCTTGTTGGTCAGGACGGGCTGTGCCAGTTGCAGGCGGTGGCATTGCGTCTCGTCGGTCTGGAGGACGTTGCCCTCCGGGCCGATGAACGTCTGCAGTGACATGATGATCTCTTCGCGCAGCGGGTCGATCGGGGGGTTGGTGACCTGCGCGAACATCTGCTTGAAGTAGTCATAGAGCAGGCGTGGCTTATCTGAGAGTACGGCCAGTGCCTGGTCGTTGCCCATCGAGCCCATCGCCTCTTTAGCATGACGGACCATCGGCAACAGTAGCAGGTGCATGTGCTCAACGGTGTACCCAAACGACTGGAGCAGCGGCATCAGCTTATCTTCATCGATCTTGTCGAGGTCTCTGGGGCCGGGCGCCGGGAGGTCGGCGATGTCGATGCGCTGGGTCTGCAGCCACCGGCCGTAGGGCCGGGCGGACGCCATCGAGCCTTTGATTTCTTCGTCGGCGATGATCCGGCCTTCGTCGAAATTGACCAGGAACATCCGGCCGGGCTGCAGCCGGCCCTTGTACTTCACCTTCGCCGGGTCGACTTCCAACACGCCGACCTCGGACGCCATGATCACACGGTCGTCTTCGGTGACGTAGTACCGGCTTGGGCGCAGGCCGTTGCGGTCCAGGACCGCGCCGATGAATTTGCCGTCGGTAAACGCGACCGATGCCGGGCCGTCCCAGGGCTCCATCAGGGCGGCGTGGTATTCGTAGAACGCGCGCTTGGCCATGGGCATGGACTCGTGATTCTCCCAGGCCTCGGGGATCATCATCATGACCGCCTCGGGCAGGGATCGGCCGGCCATCAGGAGCAGCTCGAGCGCGTTGTCGAAGTTGCCGGAGTCCGAGCAGTCGGGTTCGGCGATCGGGAAGAGTTTTTGAAGGTCTTCGCCGAAGTGATCGCTGTGCATCAGACCCTCGCGTGCGGCGACCCAGTTGACGTTGCCCTTGAGGGTGTTGATCTCGCCGTTGTGGCTCATGAATCGGCAGGGCTGGGCGCGGTCCCAGCTGGGGAAGGTGTTGGTGCTGAACCGCGAGTGGACCATCGCCAGGTGGCTGATGTATTTCTCGTCCTGTAGGTCGGGGTAGTAGGGCATGACCTGGCCGCTGGTGAGCTGGCCCTTGTAGACGATCACCTTGGTGGACAGGCTGCAGACGTAGAAGTATTTCGCCTCGGTAAGCGATGTGTCGTTGCGGATCGTGCGGCTGGCGTGTTTACGGATGATGTAGAGCTGGCGTTCCAGTGCGTCGCCGTGGATGCCGTCGGCGCCGGCGATGAAGACCTGCTCCATGTAGGGTTCGGTTGTTCTGGCGGTCGGGCCGACGTCTGCGCCGTCGGGGTCGACCGGGAGAGTGCGCCAGCCAAGCAGGGTCTGGCCCTGGGCTTTGACGGTGTCGGCGAAGGTCTGCTTGCAGGCATGGCGTTGTGCGGTGTCACGGGGTAGGAAGACGTTGCCCGCGCCGAAGAGCCCTGCGTCGGGGAGGTCGATATCAGCGTCACGCCTGGCGGCGGTGCGCAGGAAGCCGTGGGGCATGGCGGTGAGGATACCCGCGCCGTCGCCGGTGTTGGCTTCGCATCCGCAGGCGCCGCGGTGGTCCATCCGCCCGAGCATGGTGATGGCGTCTTCAACGATGCCGTGGCTTTTATGGCCCTTGATGTGGGCGACGAAACCGACACCGCAGGCGTCTTTTTCGTAAGCGGGGTCATACAGCCCGGTCGCTGGGGGGAGCCCCGGAGGGCCGAGGGACGGGGAGGCCGTGTCGCTTGGTGATGGGTCTGGTTGCATGTTCATATCCGGGCCGCCCCCATCAGTGTGTGCCCATCGGGCTGGACCTGACCGTCGTGGTTGACCCGCGACCCGGCCTGGGCCACGAGGGAATCGACGAACGCCTGCGCCGCCGGCGAGAACCCCGAGCCGTTACGCGACCGCCGGCGTGATATCACACCCAAGGGGCGCAGGAGCGTAGGCGTCATCTTCACTATCGCCAGTGTTCCGGCTGCCACCTCGCGGACCACCGTCGGGCGCGGGAGGATCGAGAACTGCTCGGTGACCGCCAAGGCCCCTTTGATCGTGTCGATGTTGTCAAACACGTTGCTGATGGTCGGCTTCACGCCGTTGTTCTTGAAGTACTCGCGGATCCGCCGGCCTACTGGCAGGTCCGTGTCAAACGTCACCATCTCGTGCCCCTCTAGCTCGTCGACCGAAATCGATTGCCTCTGCGCGATCTTGTGCGCGGTGCCGCAGACCACGACCATCTCCTCGTCGCGCAGCGGGATGGTGTCGACCTTGCGCCAGCGCTCGGGGTACGACACGATCCCCATGTCGCACTCCTTTTCCCGTACCGCGTTGTAAACCTGTTCCGGCCGCTCGTAACGGATTTCCACGGAGACTTTTTCGTGCTCGGCCTCGAACCGCTGGCGGACCCGGCAGAGCAGGTCGATCCCCGCGGAGTAGATCGCCATCACCCGGACGACCCCCTGGGGCTTCTTGCCCAGCCCCGCGACCTTCGAAGACAGCTGATCGTACCGGCCAATCACTTCCTCACAGCCCTCGGCAAACAACTCCCCCGCCGGGGTCAACTCCAGGGGCCTGACCGAGCGATCAAGCAGCGTCACGCCCAGCTTCTTCTCCAGTTGCCCGATCCGCTGGCTGGCGGCGGACTGACTGATCCCATGCCGCTCGGCGGCCTGGGAGAAGCTGTGGCAACGGGCCACGTCGGCGAATAAGCGTAGCGTCTGCATGTCTAGGCACACACTTATATAATAAGTTGAACTAATACGAGGAACTCAGCATATCACTATAACTAATTTCTCTCGATCTGGCAAGGGTTGATTGCACTAAATAAGCCCCTGGCATCATGCCTGGTCAATGAGTGATATCTAAAGAAATATCATGGACTTGTCCGATTTATTCACAGTCCTAAATCCGTTATTTTGCCCCTATTTACCATCCATTCGCCATGAAGCAGGACCGCCCAGCCGTCGGCCACGTTTTACACCGTCTAAGCCGGGCCGGGGCGGAAGTTCTCGCCGGTGACTTGGCCAGGAAGCTGGCGGATCGGTATCGGTTTGTGTTTCTGTGTCTGGACGGAGTGGGTCCGCTGGGGGAGGAGCTGATTGGCGAGGGCTTTGTGGTGGCGGATCTGAAGCGTCGGCCTGGCCTGGACCGTTCGGTTGCACGCCGGCTCGGGGCGGTGGTGGCCGAGCAACAGATCGGCGTGCTGCACGCTCACCAGTACACCCCGTTCTTCTACGCCGCCCTGTCGCGGGGCCTGGGGTCGTCCCCACCGATCCTGTTCACGGAGCACGGCCGACACTACCCCGACCGGCGCAAGCTCAAGCGGGTCCTGGCGAACAAGTGGCTGCTCAAGCCCAAGGACCGGGTCACGGCGGTGGGGCGGTTCGTCAAGCAGGCTCTGGTCGATAACGAGGGGATCGCCGGGCAACGGGTCGATGTGATCCACAACGGGATCGACCCGCAGGCCTTCCCCCCCGCCGATACGTCAAGCCGTGCCGCTGCGCGACGGTTGATCGGGGTCGGGGAAGACGTCCCGCTGGTCATGCAGGTCGCCCGGTTCCACCCGGTCAAGGACCACCACACCGCGCTCGTGGCTTTTGCACGTGTGTTGGACGAGATACCCAACGCCAAACTCTGCCTGATCGGTGAGGGTGACCACAGCCCGGGGATCGAAGCGCTGTCTGCGGAGCTTGGGATACACGAACATGTCCTGTTTCTTGGTGCCCGCAAGGACATCGCCGGGCTGCTGCCGGCGGCGGACGTGTTTATGCTCTCCAGTGTCAGCGAGGGCGTCTCGGTGACGCTGCTTGAAGCCATGGCGACGGGATTACCGATCGCGGCAACCGATGTCGGCGGCAACAGTGAAGTGGTAGATCACGGCAAGACCGGCCTGCTGTCGCCCCGTGGGGACGGCCGCGCCTTGGCGGATAGTCTTATGGCGCTGCTTACAGATGCGGACAGGCGCTGCGCGATGGGGGTTGCGGGTCGCGAGAGATTGCTTGATGTATTCACCCAGGAGCGGATGCACAGCGCTTATGCCGGGTTGTACGGGCAGATGCTGGGAAGGCATGCGGGTTAAAAGGTTTTAATCCGCGTCGGGTAAGTGATTCGCGTTTGATACCGTGATTTTCAGCGGGGCGGGACGTGGCCGGCCCGGGTAAACGGGGGTGATTCTTGGCGGCGTGCGTTTACAGGTAGATATGTTCCATCACACGGACCTACAATCCCGGCATGAAAACC
>JAJDCV010000302.1 GCA_029260675.1 Phycisphaeraceae bacterium | reverse complement strand
GAGCAGGTTGTCGATGTCGCACACGCGATCGCCACCGTCTTCCGTGACCACGGCTACCGAGAGAAGCGCACCCGCGCACGGCTGAAGTTCCTCGTCGCCGACAAGGGCTGGCAGTGGATTCGCGAACAGATCGAGGCCGTCCTGGGCTACCAGCTCGAGCACGACGACACGCTCCTGCACCCGCCCGCGATCCACTGCGACCACCTGGGCGTCGGCAAACAAAAGGACGGCAACTACTACGTCGGCGTCCCCATCGGACGCGGACGCTGGACCGCCCGCAACATGGCCGACATCGCCGACCTCGCCGAGAAATACGCCGCCGGTGAAAAACGCATCCGCACCACCGGCAAGCAGAACGTCATCCTCCTGGATATCCCAGAAGCCAACCTCGCCGCGCTCGAGAAAGACCTCACCGACCGCGGCCTCCCCCCGGTCGCGCACTCCCTGCGCACCAGCCTGATCTCCTGCACCGGCAGCGAGTTCTGCAACCTCGCCGTCGTCGAAACCAAAGCCCGCGCAGGCCGGGTCCTCCAGTGGCTCGAACAGAACGTCGACATCGACTTCCCGCTCTTCATCAGTTTCACCGGCTGCCCAAACGCCTGTGCACAATTCCAGATCGCAGACATCGGCCTCACCGGCATCCCCGTCGTCCTTAAAGACCAGAAAGACGCCAACGGCAAACCCCTGAAGGTCGACGGCTTCAAGGTCCTACTCGGCGCGGGCCTGGGCGTGGAACCAAAGTTCAACGAACTGATCGCCAAGAAAATCCCCGGCGACCTGATCCACCTCTCGATCAAGAACCTGATCGAAACCTTCAAAGCCGAGCGCGTCGACGAGGACGAAACCTTCCAGAGCTGGACCACCCGCAGCGCCCCGGAAACCCTCCAGAAGCTCATCACCGACCCGACCGAAGCGCCAGAGGCCGCGATGCTGCCAGCGTAATCTACCCCGGCACACGCTCGACACCAGCCGCGCAACAAATCGCTTGCGGTTTAGCGGCGGATCATAGATCCGCGCGTTGACCGCTACGACCACCCCCTACACACCCTCAAACTCCCGCCGATACCGCACCACCCCGCCGCCGTCAGGCGCCGCCCCCTCGTACAATTCAAGCACCCTAAACGCCTCCTCGGGCACCTCAAACGGGCAGCGGATACCGTACCGACTCGCAGGCACAAAACCAAAACGTGGGTAGTAACCCCGGTGCCCCAGAACAACCACCAACCCGTGCCCCGCTTCCCGCAACATCTGTATACCACGAAATATCAACGCCGAGCCCACACCGGCCCCTTGATGCTCAGGCAAAACCGCCACCGGCGCCAGCGCGACCGCATCGGCTTCACCCCGTTCACCCACCACCGGCGCGGGGCTGAACAGGATATGCCCGACGATTTCAACGCCGTACGTCGCTACCAGCGACAGGATAATCCCATCATGATCGCGTAATGAGTCGACAAGACCCGCCTCCCCAGGCCGGCCGAACGCCCGCTCATTGATCCGCCGGACCGCCGAGATGTCGCCGGAAGTCTCCGGGCGTATGACCAGATCTGCCGCCAACACATCACCTCTTTTAGAGTTCCACGAGCCCTATATAAAGCCAAGCCTATCACGCAAATCACCGGCATGCCCGTTAACTATTGTTAAATGAATAAAAGTTTCACCGTCTCACCGTTAAGGACCATAATCTCCGCCCGGCGAGGGGTATCATGTGGGTGTCAATCCACCCCACCGTCCGGAGGCAGAATCATGATCACTCGCACACTCTTCACTTCGTTCCTCATCTGGACGCTCGCACACTCCGCACTGCTCGCCCAATCCCCACCCGACCCCGACTACATCCGCGGCACCGTCTACCCCACCTACAACGACTTCAAAGCAGACCTCAACAGCATCGTCGCCATGCCCGCCGGCGCCTCACGCGACTCCGCTTTAAACACCCTCTTCACTACGTTGCAATCCGCCGGCCAGGTCCCCTACGCACAGGGTGGCCAGACCGCGTTCCTCTACCGCAACCCCGCCGCCTCCAGCGTCGCGTTCCCCGGCGACCACAACGGCTGGAGCCCGACTTCTTCCACCGCCACCGCGACTCGTCTGGGCACTACCGACGTCTGGATCAAAGAACTCTCCTTCCCCACTGACGCACGCCTGGACTACAAAGTCGTCACCAACGGCAACAACTGGATACTCGATCCGCTAAACCCCCTGCAGATGTGGGGCGGCTTCGGACCCAACAACGAACTACGGATGCCCGACTACGTCTTCCCGCAGGAAACCGTCCGCCACCCCGGCGTCCCATTCGGCACGCTCACACCCAACATCCGCACCACCAGCACCAACTTGGGTTACGACGTCAACTACCGCGTCTACACACCCGCCGGATACGACCAGGGCGCGCTTAGCAACCTCCCCGTTGTCTACATCACCGACGGCCACGAGTTCGCCGCCGACCACCTCGGCTCCGTCGTCGTCACTCTCGACAACCTCATCAACTCTCACGACCTCCGCCCCACCATCGCCGTCTTCATCGACCCCCGTAACCCCGACAACCTCGGCAGCAACCGACGCGCAAGCGAATACACCGGCAACGCCAGCTACGCCAACTTCGTCGCCGATGAACTCACCGCACAAGTCGACGCCGCTTACAGCACCAACCCCACCGCCCCCGGCCGCACCATCCTCGGCACATCCCTGGGCGGTGTGAACTCCGCCTACTTCGGCCTCACACGCTCCGACGCCTTCCAGAACATCGCCCCCCTCTCCCCCTCCAACTTCACCAGCATCTACAACCAGTTCGCAACAGCAGGCCTGCAGAACGACCTGG
>JAJDCV010000301.1 GCA_029260675.1 Phycisphaeraceae bacterium | reverse complement strand
TCATCGGGTGGTTGCACTGGCTGGATCGGTGCAGCAGCACGACGTCACGTGGCAGGCCGGTGGGGCTGGCGTCGGCGATCATTCGGACCGCCTCGAAACTCTGCTCGTTGGACAGGTGCCCGGAGTCGGACATGTTCCGGCGGTTCACCCAACTCGGACGCGGGCTGGTGGTGGTCATGTGTTCGTCGTAGTTGCATTCGATACACATCAGGTCGACGCCGGCCATGTGCTGGATGAGTGCCGACGGCGCGTGGCCCAGGTCGGTGGCGTACCCGACACTCCCGGCCTGTGTATCGAAGCGGTAGCCGATCGTGCCCTGTTTATCGTGTTGCAGCCGAACGGTCGAAGCGTGTATGCCGGGGACGGGCTCGAAAGGCTTGGATTCGAACGAGCGCGCCAGCCCCGCGTCACGCAGCTCCGCCCCGCCTGGGATGCGCATCAGCTCGGCAAAGTGCCAGCCGTGGACGTAAATCGGGATCCCGAATTTCAGCAGTGTGTTAGGCCAGGTCTTTCGGAAATGGTCCTGATCCAGGTGGGTCAGGCAGACGGCATGGAGGTTCGCCAATGAAAGCCCGGCCTGGTTCAGCCGCTTATCGGTCGTTCTTGGCCCGAACCCCGCATCAATAAGTAACACTGTTTCTCCGACCCTCAGAGCCGTCGCGTTCCCCCCGCTACCGCTGCCTAATACACATACCCCAAGAGCCCCACTGGGTTTACCGGCAGGCCTGTTGGGCCTGTGTCGCATCGTGGAAATCAGGGACGATTGGCGTGGCGAGATGAACAACGGTAGCTGGTTTGTGCCTTTATCGGACATCCGTGCTTTCGCTTGCTAAAACCGGAATTATCCCTACAATCAGCATCCTCGCCTGAAGTGAGACCTTGGTCAACCGATTATTATTAGGAAGCCGACAGGGTGTATTGGATGCTTGTAACAGGTCCGATTACCCATCGTGGCGGATATCGGTGGAACCCGGTCACCTCAACCGGCGTAACGCATCGATACGGGACCGAAAAGCGATCCATGGGGGTGGATGCCGAGCGGGATGGCCGTAACTGAACCACAGGGGTATTGAATGCGGAAGTATTTGTGCGGAGTATGGCTGTTGGGCGTGGCGACCGGCTTGGCCGGTTGCAGTTCCGCGCGTAACCCGCACGTGGTGATCGCCCCGTCCTATTCCTACGTGCAGGCCGACCTGGCCTTGGGCGTGGAAGCCGACACGGTCGCCGACGCCTCCAGCGAAGACCGCCTCGCCGCCAAGCTGCCTCCGATGCCCGCCGCGCCCGGGTTCGATACGCTGGTGTTCGTCGAGACCGACGCCTCGGCCGAGTGACCGTGTTAAATCCATAACGTGCTGACGGGTCCACACCCACACTGACCGCCCACGGATTCAACCCGTGGGCTTTGTTGTTGTTTGGGGATGTTGAAGATTAGTCAAAGTGTGTCAGAGCTCGACGACCTGCATGTCGCAGGCCTTGCGTGACTCGGCGCTGGGGTGATGCACGTGGGTGACGAAGGCGTCGCCCATCTCGATGCGTGTCTGCTGCGCGTCGTAGCGTCTGGATTCACCCAATCCCATACGGGCGATCAGGTCCAAAGCGATCTGCCCTTCTGACCGGGAAAACTCGATCGGCTGGATCGCCTGGCCGAAGCTCTGCAGCCGGCTTTGGTGGTTCTCAAACGTGCCGGACTTCTCGACGAACGCGGCCCCGGGCAGCAGCACATCGGCGCTGTCCGTCAGACTGTTGGGCAGCGTGTCGATCAGCACCTTGAACTTGCCGTTGACCGCCTTGGCCAGCTCGGGCGTGACCCAGGCGCTGGGGTAGTTCCCGGTCAGCACCACGGCCGCGGTGCGCTCATCCTCTATGGCCGTGAGGAACTGCCCGTATTCCAGCACGGATTCGGTCAGCTGCCCCAGCGCCCGACGGACCCCGCGTGCGTTGGGCGCCTTCTCGGCACAGACCGTGTACCCGCCGGGGAAGGTCTTGTCCTGACCGCTGACCGGCACCGGCCCGACGCCGATCACCGCCTCGCCGTCCAGCCCGATGATCAGCTTGCCAAGCAGGTACGCCTCTTCGCAGGACAGCATCGGGCTGACCATCACCGCCAGCGAACCGGTGCCCCGCGATTCCAACACGGTGGTGAGCCCGGCCTGAACAGCCTCGTAAGCCTGGTTCCAGTCGCGTTCCTTGGATTGACCGTCGACCAGAACCAACGGGCTGCGGTGGCGGTCCTCGCTATGGACAAACTTCCATCCGAATCGGATCTCGTCGCTGGTCCACCACTGATTCACATCCATGTTCGTGCGCGGCTTGACCCGGTAGACCTTCCCGTCGTTGTGCTCGATCGAAAGGTTGTCCCCCGACGCGGTGATCCCGTCGATGCCGGGGGTCTTCTCAAGGTTCCAGACACGCATCGACATCAGGAAGTCCTTGTCGAGCAGCGCCCCGACCGGGCAGATGTCCACGACGTTGCCGGATAGCTCGTTATCAAGCGGCTTACCCGGGAAGACGTCGATCTGTTCGCTGGATCCCCGGCCGAAGATCCCGATCTCCCCGGTGCCCGCGACCTCCTTGGTGAACCGCACACAACGGGTACACATGATGCACCGGTCCGAGTACAGCAGCACATTCGGCCCGATGTCTTTCTTAGGCTGCTTGATCTTGGCCTCGTCGAAACGCGACTCGCTCCGCCCGTACTTATAGCTGTAGTCCTGCAGGTAGCACTCACCGGCCTGGTCGCAGACCGGGCAATCCAACGGGTGGTTGATCAGCAGGAACTCCATCACCGATTTCTGGTTGGCGACGGACTTGGGGCTCTTAGTGTGCACGACCTGCCCGTCGCCGGCCGGGGTCTGGCAGGTCGGCATCAGCTTGGGGATCATCTCCAGCCTGTTGTCGTTTCGCGGGTTGGGGGCCTCGACCTCGGCCATACAGATCCGGCAACTGGCGACCACGCTCATCCCCGGGTGGTAACAATAATGCGGCACCTCGATCCCGTGGTCCAAGGCGACCTCGAGGATGGTCTTCTTGCCCTCAAACTCGCAGGGCTTGCCGTCAATGGTGATCTGGGGCATCGTGGTGTTTCCGCGTCTTCACTGATCAGGCCGACCCAGGCCCGATAGGCCCGGCATGGTTGCGGCGGATCGTATCACAACCGGCTTGAGCTTCCAACGCCTCGCCGTACACTCTGTATCCTGGCTCGGGCCTGGGATGCTGGAGCAACCGCCCGTTGGCCGATGAAACCGTATCCCCGCCGCCCGGACGTGGCTGCACCAAGGAGGGACCATGCCCCGTGATATCCCCGTCGGCAACGGGCAGATGCTCGTCACCTTCGACGAGCGCTACCGCATCCGCGACCTGTACTACCCCCACGTCGGCCAGGAGAACCACGCCGGCGGCGACCCCTGCCGTTTCGGCGTCTGGGCCGAGCTCTCCGACGACCCCCAAGCCAAGCACGACCGCCTCCGTCAACGCATGGTCTGGACCGACGACCCCGGCTGGGAAATCCAAAGCAGATACGTCCCGGACACCCTCTGCACCGACGTCACGCTCCGCCATGCCCGGCTTGAGATCGAGCTGATCTGCCGGGACGTCGTCGACTTCCACCGCCCCGTCCACGTCCGGCGGATCCAGGTCCGCAACCTCACCGACCAACCCAAGCAGGTCCGACTGGTCCACCACCACGACTTCTACATGTATGGCACACGCATCGGCGACACCGCCTACTACGACCCCAAGCTCAAGAGCCTGATCCACTACCGCAAAAAACGCTACATCCTCGCCAGCTTCTACCAGGGCACCCAGCACCAGATCGACCAGTACGCCACCGGCAACGCCGGCTTCCACGGCGCCGAGGGCACCTGGCGCGACGCCGAGGACGGCGAACTAGGCAACAACCCCATCGCACAGGGCGCGGTCGACTCCACCATGCTCACCCACGTCAACCTCGATCCCGGCGAATCCAGGACCGTCTACATGGTCATTGGTTGCGGCAAGAAGTACAAGGACATGCAGGAGGTCCACCGGTTCCTCCACCGCGTCGGGCCACAGGGCGTGATCGACCGCACCAACGCCTACTGGCGGCTCTGGCTGGCGGCCTCTCGCAGCGACTTCGACCGAGCCGAGGTCGGCAAGCTCCCCGAGCAGGTTACCGAGCTATACAAACGCTCCCTGCTTATCGTCCGCACGCAGATCGACAACGGCGGCGCCATCATCGCCGCCAACGACTCGGACATCCTCCAGTTCTCCCGCGACACCTACTCCTACCTCTGGCCACGCGACGGCGCGTTCGTCGCCGACTCACTGGACGCCGCAGGGTTCCCCGACGTCGCACGCTCGTTCTTCAGCTTCTGTTCCAAGGCGTTGACCGACACCGGGATGTTCCTGCACAAGTACAACCCCGACGGCTCGCCCGCATCCAGCTGGCACCCCTGGGTCGCCGACGGCCGACCGCAACTGCCGATCCAGGAAGACGAGACCGCCCTGGTCGTCTGGTCGCTCTGGCGTCACTACGTCCGCTACCGGGATATCGAATTCGTCAGGCCGCTCTGGGTCGATGTCGTCCAGAAGGCCGCCGACTTCATGGTCAAGTACCGTGATCCAGAAACCCACCTGCCCCTGCCCAGCTACGACCTCTGGGAGGAACGCTGGGGCATCCATGCGTTCACCGTGGCGACCGTCTACGCCGGGCTCAAGGCCGCCTGGCAGTTCGCCGTGTGCTTCGGCGACACCGCACGGTCCACCGCCTACGCCCAGGCCGCACAAGAGGTCAAAGACGCCTTCTGTCAACACTTCTGGTCAGAAAAGCACGGCCGCTTCCTGCGGCGGATCACCCCCTCGGACCCCGACCGCACCGCCCAGCTTCTGGCCCAGGTCATGGCCGGACGAACCCCCGAGCCCGCCGACTGCCCCGACGGTTTCGATGTCGGACAGCACGACGTCCTGCACGAGCCCGACGAGGTGCTGGATAGCTCCATGTACGCTATCTGGGCGATGGATTTGCTCGCCCCGGACGACCCCCGCGTCACCGCCACGATGGGTGCCATCGAACGTGAACTCTGGATCAAGACCGGCGTCGGCGGGGTCGCACGCTACGAAAACGACTACTACCACCAGGTCAGCAACGACGTAAAAAACGTCCCGGGAAACCCCTGGTTCATCTGCACGCTCTGGCTGGCGGACTACCACATCGCCAAGGCCAAGACCGTCGAGGAACTCGAA
>JAJDCV010000300.1 GCA_029260675.1 Phycisphaeraceae bacterium | reverse complement strand
TTCGGAACCGACGGTTGGAGGTTCGAATCCTCCCGCCCGCGTTGCACAAGTGGGGTGGGGCATCGGGTGCTGCTGATCGCCCCGACACGGAGGTTTCCCACATGCGTTTAATTCGGCCAATCTTGACAGTCATCCTGCTTGCCCTATTCCTGACCGCGCCCCTGGCAGCGGATGCATCCACGCCTGACGCTTTGCATCCACCGGTACTGGACGGCGGATTCTGGCAGTTGGGGCCCGGCATCCTTGAGCATTTCAGCGACAAGGACCTCGAAGCCGAGATCCAGGACATGCACGACCTGGGTATGCGGATCCTCATCATCCAGTACACGGTTCAGCCGAACTGGGAGGACGGGCAGGATGACTACGTTGCTTACATCAACAACACCGTCTACCCCGTGCACCCGGCGTTCAAGGACCGTAACCCCTTCAGCTCAATCTTCCGTGCGGCCGATCGGCTCAAAATGCGCGTCTACCTCGGCGGGATGCTATTAAAGCAGCCCATCGAGGATGACTACGAGGCCAACGTCGCCCGCTGGTCCTCTGATCGTGCATTACGGTTCCGTAAAGAGGTCGTCGCTCGCTTCGCCGGGTACCAATCGTTCGCCGGGTACTACATCCCCAATGAGCCCAACCCGTTCAAGTTGATTGCCAAGCGGTGTGACCCCGATCTGTTGCTTAGCGCGACCGCAGAAGTCGTTGACGCCGTAAAGTCTGTCAAGCCCGGCCTGGATGTGGTCATGCCGATCGGTCTGTACCTGCGTCCAAACGGTCGGGACGGCTACCTGTTCACAACCCGCAAGGACCTGGACCTGTTCTGGCGGCCCTGGGTGAAGCGCTTGGATAAAGTCGACACCTGGATGGTGATCGACGGTCTGGGTACGCGGCTCTCTGAGCTGGACCACACCGCCATGGCCCAGCGCTGGGCCCGAGACCTCGCCCACGAGCACGGCAAAGCCTATTGGACCGACGTCGAGAACGCCCGGATGTACACCGATGACGCCGGCCGTTACCACAGCCAACCTTTCGCGCTGGGTGACCTGGTCCGCTCCCTGTCGATCGCGACACGCTTCGCCGACCAGACCGTCACGTTCGATTACATCCACTACATGAGCCGACAGTCTTCCAAGCCCGAGGCTGTCCGGCTTCATCAGGCCTACCGGAAATACGTCGAGGCCGTCGATTATCCGTCGAATCGCAAACGATAGCACGACCGGATGCCCAAGCGGCGAGAAACCGTTTTGGGCCCGCCAGATCAGTGCACAGGTGCCGGCTACTGTGGATTATGATCCGATGAATCGTCTTGGGGTTTGCCTTCGATCGTCACCCGCCGGGGATGCCCAAACCACGAGTGATCCCCGTCCGCCTGCTTCGTCTCGATGACCTTGACCACGTCCGCCATGTTCCCGTCGGCCGGGACCCAGCCATTCTCAATGTCGGGGAAGTCGATCTTGCAGTTCTCACACTTCTTGTCACTGTAGAAACGGATCGGGCACCAGTAGCTCTCGACGTTGCGGAGCATCTCGGTCCCCAGGGACCAGATCCCGGTCATCCAGTCGCAGTACAGGCACCAGATCAGGTCGTGTCCGACCAGGCCGTCGAATTTGTGACGTGAGACATTCACCCAGTCGGCGCTCTTGTACGGCGGCAGTTTCACGATCCAGGTCAACGGCGGATAGACCACCCACTCGGCGACCCGCACCAGCCAGAACAGCGGCACGGCCAGCGCGGTGATCCAGACCGCGGTGTGGTTACGCCATCGGCCGACCGAGCGGTTCAGGGTCTTGACGATACGCGGGCCCTTGCGCGCCGCGGGGTGGGCCAGTTCGTGCAGCCAGGTCCAGATCAGCAGACCCACGACTTGCCCCGCGATCGCAGCGAGCAGCCCCAGCCAGCACCCGACGGCGAACCCCACGATCATCGGGGCCACCGTGAAATACGTGATCATCAGGTCCAGCCCGATCCCCCGGCAAAGCGACTCGGACAGGGCCCGCCCCGGGGCGCCAAGCTTTGGCAACAGATGAAGCACACCCGCGCCCAGCAACAAGGCCACGGCCGTGGCAGCGAAGATATACAAAATGTGTGTTACCATTTTTCTATGTTTCCATGGCGGGGTCAGTGGACCCGGCCTGAACCGCGAAACGGATCGAATCGACCTCAAGTTTCAACCGCGGATCACCCAACGACATATGGAGGCGGTGCTGACCTAAAGGACGTTGGTTATTATCAAACGATCTGTATGGCTTATTATATACTCCGAGGTGGACGATGATACCACGCGGAGCGTCATGGCTCTTTCAAACTCTATCGAGGCGAAACGATGGCAAAAACAATCAAGCGGATCGGGGTGTTAACAGGCGGCGGAGACTGTGCGGGGCTCAACGCCGTGATCCGTGCGGTCACCAAGAGCGCGATATTCCAACACGGACTGGAGGTCTTCGGCATCGAGGACGGGTTCCTGGGCCTCGTACAGAACCGCATCCGCCAACTCACCCCCGACGACGTCAGCGGCATCCTCACCCAGGGCGGCACGATCCTCGGCTCCAGCAACAAGTGCAACCCCTCCGAGTTCGCCACACGTAACCACGACGGCCAGATCGAGAAGCACGACGTCACCAACCGCTGCCTCGATCACATCGATCACCACCGTCTCGACGCACTGGTTGTCATAGGCGGCGACGGCACGATGAGCGGCGCCGCCAACTTCATCCGCAACGGCATCAACTGCGTGGGCGTGCCCAAGACCATCGACAACGACCTCTACGGCACCGACGTGACCTTCGGCTTCGCCACCGCCTGCCACGTCGCCACCGACGCGCTGGACCGCATCCACACCACCGCCGCCAGCCACCACCGCGCCATGGTTGTCGAAGTCATGGGGCGGAACGCCGGCTGGATCGCGCTTCACTCCGGCATCGCCTCGGGGGCCGACGTCATCCTCATCCCCGAGATCCCCTTCGATCTCGATAACGTATGCGAATTCGTAAAGGGAAGATCCCGCTACGGCAAACGCTTCACCATCATCGCCGTGTCCGAGGGGGCTACCCCCCAAGGGGGCGAAAAGATCGTCGCCGAAGTCGACCCCACCAGCCCCGACCCGATCAAGCTCGGCGGCGTCGGCAAATTCGTCGCCGACCAGATCGAAGAACGCTCCGGGATCGAGACACGTTACTCCGTCCTGGGCCACATGCAACGCGGCGGCACACCCGTCGCCGAAGACCGGGTGCTGGCGACCGAGTTCGGTTACGCGGCGGTCCAGACCTTGATGGAAGGCAAGCCCAACCGGCTGGTCGTGATGCAAGGCCGAACCGTCACCGACGTAGATATCCTCTCCGCCGAGAACAAGCAGCGGACTATCCCCCACGACCACCCGCTCATTCAGGCGGCACGCAGCGTGGGAACGAGTTTCGGCGTAGAAACAGGCGAGTAACGCACGTGTCCATAAGAGCGGATCAACTCCGTTTGTAGCGTTGATCAATGTGTTTAGCCCGGGCGGCCACGCCCGGAAATCGCCGCGTGGCCACGGCGGCTAAACATGACCCACTACGGTTTAAGTAGATACGCTCTAGCTGGCGTGAACCGGTTGGCGTTTGCCACAGGCGTGCAACGCGGCGAGCATCGCCTTGGCCTTGTCAAGCGATTCCAGATATTCCCCACGGGGTGTTGAGTCCGCCACGACGCCGCCACCGACCGCGTAATCCACTCGCCCATCGCCTTGGCCGTCGGCCTCGATCAGCATCGTGCGGATCGCGATGTTAAAACACGCCGTCTCGCCGTGGATGTACCCGATCGCGCCGGTGTAGGGGCCACGCGTGACCGGCTCCAGCTCGTCGATGATCTGCATCGCCCGGACTTTCGGCGCCCCGGTGATCGAGCCACCCGGCATCACCGCCCGGATAAGATCCGTCAGGGTCTTGCTCTCGTGCAGTTGGCCGGTGACCGTCGCGGTGGTGTGATGGATGGTGGGGTGTGTCTCGATCACCCGTGGCTCCGGGACACGCACCGACCCATACGCACAGACCCGCCCAAGATCGTTGCGCAGCAGGTCCACGATCATCGTCAACTCCGCCGCGTCCTTGGCGCTATTCAGCAACTCACTGGGGTCTGCGGTAGCGGGGCGGGTGCCCTTGATCGGCCGGGTAATGATCTGCCGATTGCGATCCAGACTGAAGAACAACTCGGGTGATGTACACGCGATCGTTCGCCGCAACTCACCCGCACCGGCAGCATCATCCATAGACATCAACTCAAGATACGCCCCGTACCAGGCCGGCGAGCGCTCGGCCAGAGCATCGTACAGCCCCCGCGGATCGCCCCCGCACCGAGCGGTAAACCGTTGGGTCAGGTTGACCTGAAACACGTCACCGGCCCCGATGTACTCGATCGCCCGTGCCACCGCGGTTTCATGTGCCGTTTGGCTTACAAACGCGCGGGGCTCTTCGGCATGAAAACGGTGCGCCCCGGCCGACATCTTCGACAGGTTGGGCATGTCCGGGTGTGACACATCACGCCATGCCCCGCACGCGCTCCATCTGCACGTCTGATTGTCATGTACCAGCCAGCCCGGGCAGCGGTGCATCTGCACGATCGGCCAGCCCCGGTCGTCCTCCGCTTGGCTCGGCAGCTTCTCGATGTATCGGCCCAGCCCATACCCCAGATAACCCAACCACAGCGACTCCCGATCAGCAAGCACCCGGCCAAGATCACGCAATGGACGGTGCGACCAGGCATCGCCGGCGGTGGGGCATTCATCCCCGTCACCCAACCACCGGCTGCGCCCGGGGCCTACCCCCTCCGGCCCGAAACGATACGCCCCGGTGGCGCTTGTCAGGATCGTATACCGCGACCACCTCACATCCGGCCTGCCTGAATGCAGCATCAGCACCCGTCGATCGCCGGGCCAACGGCGCAGCGCCTCTAGCGGGTTTAATTCCCAGGTTAAGGGTACGCCTTGGAAGGTCATCACCGCATGATAGGACGGATATCCACCCTTCGCCGCAGCCAATTCCTGTTGGCATAAATCCACCCGCCAGCGAAAGGACCGTTGGCACCACCCAAAGCCCACGGATGGCCGCGTCGGTGGTCTTGCGTGGGGTTGCAAGCTTGGTAAATCCGGGAATGGTCCGGTGGACATCCGGGGGGAATCGGGTGCATCCGGGGGCATCCGGGGGTGAGCCCCTCAACTCACCCCCACACGGACACGCACTTGCAAACACTTCCTCCGATCCGCCCCATGCCGATCACGATTCCTGCTTCAATGTTTTTATTTGATGCGTGTGTTGAAAGATGCCGGGATTACTTCAGGCTGAATCGAATGCCGAACGAATTGAAGCATGACGTGAAGCGAATGCCGTCCATTAAGCTCCGATAACTATAACCCGACGGGACCAGTTGCGCCAAGTACAACGCGTAAAAAGACAGACTTTCGATCATAAATCAGGACTTGGCGACGACTCCCGGACGCCGTTGGCCGATTTTGAGACTATCTGTCCTTTTGATACCTGCCCCAGACCATGACCGACGCACCCCCCAACTTCGAACCTGACCGTTTCAAGGCTGTGGCCATCGGGTCCAGCACGGGAGGTCCTAACCTGGTCCAACAGATCATCGTCGGGCTCCCCGCGGACATGCCGGTGCCCATCCTGATCGCCCAGCACCTGCCCCCGAAGTTCACCTGCGACCTGGCCATCACCATGGACAGGCAGTCCCCCCTGACCGTCGTCCAGGCCGAGGACGGCCAGCCCGTCTTCCCCGGGACGGTCTATCTCGGCCCCGGTCGGATGCACATGCGCGTGGTCAAAGGCCCCACCGGCAGGCCCACGATCCGGATCAGCGATCAGCCGACAAAGCTGCTGTACAAACCCTCCGTCGACGAACTGTTCGACTCATGCGCACAGATCTACGGCCCGGCCGTGCTGGGCATCGTCATGACCGGCATCGGGCGTGATGGCACCCTCGGCGCGACCCGGGTCGTCAAAGACGGCGGCGTCATCCTCACGCAAACCAAAGCCAGCTGCGCCGTCTACGGGATGCCCCGATCCTGCGACGTGGCCGGGCTATCCTCTGCGAGCCTTGACCCCGAGGGGTTGCGCCGGGCCATACACCAACTC
>JAJDCV010000299.1 GCA_029260675.1 Phycisphaeraceae bacterium | reverse complement strand
GACGGCCGACGCACCATCTTCTTCCTCGACGAGATCCACCGATTCAACCGCGCTCAGCAGGACGTCCTGCTCGGCGATGTCGAACGCGGTGTTATCACGCTCATCGGCGCGACCACCGAGAACCCCTTCTTCGCCATCAACTCCCCGCTGGTCAGCCGGTCACAGGACTTCCAAGTCCAACCGCTGGACCAGGAAGCGATCACCGACCTGATCCGCAATGCCATCCAGGACGAAGAGCGCGGCTACGGCCAACTGAACATCCAACTCGACGACGACGCCCTCGCCCACTGGGCCACCGCCTGCGACGGCGACGCCCGACGAGCCCTGACCGCCCTGGAAATCGCCGTCTTATCATCATCCCCTCAGCCCCCGGCTTCGCCGGGAGATCAAACTGCCGCCACTTCATCCCCCGGCGAAGCCGGGGGCTACGGGAAAGACAAAGTCGATTCCTCCGATACCCGACCCCCGACACCCGATACCCGAATCCACATCACCCTCACCACCGCCGAGCAGTCCATCCAGCAGAAAGCCCCGGTCTACGACGGCACCGGTGACGGGCACTACGACGCCGCCTCCGCGCTGATCAAGTCCATGCGTGGCAGCGACCCCGACGCCGCGGTGTATTGGTTAGCCAAGATGCTCCACGCCGGGGAAGACCCGATGTTCATCGCACGCCGGATCGCGATCCTTGCCAGCGAAGACGTCGGCAACGCCGACCCCCAGGCGATCCAGGTCGCCGCCGCGGCCTACGACCTGACCCACCGCATCGGCCTGCCCGAATGCCAACTGGTCCTCGCCCAGGCCGTCACCTACCTCGCCACCGCGCCTAAGAGCAACGCCGCCACCCTCGCCATCGGCGAAGCGATGTCCGACGTCCGCAACAACCGCACCGTCCCGGTCCCCAAGGCCCTCCGCGACGGTCACTACGCCGGCGCCAAGCAGCTCGGACACGGCCAGGGCTACCAGTACGCCCACGACAGCGACACAGGCTTCGTCGATCAGGACTACCTGGGCATCGACAAGACCTTCTACCACCCAACCGACCGCGGCTACGAGAAGACCATCCAGCGGTACATGCAATGGGTCGACGCCCAGCGGGCCAAACCCCGTCAGCCCGTCTCCCACGATTCCCAGACCTAAGTCCACGACACCCCCCGGCAGAGGCGGCTTCAGCCACCGTCACCTAAACCGCACGTTGGCGAATCCCCCCCAATCCTGCCGAAATAACCCTAAACGGATAGACTACATTCTCGCATCCGTCGTACACACAGGCCAGGGATTGGCCCAGACCGGCCAGGAAGGTCAGCATCATGGTGCTCAGCTCACAAACCCCCCGCGCAGGCTCCTCCCGCATGTACATGTCCTCCCGGCCCCGCTCCGGCGTGAGGTGGCGCTGGATCGCCGCGATCGCTGTCGGGCTCGTGTCGATGTACCTCTTCGTCTGGTCCGGCGACGACGGGGGCCACAACGTCGCCAACTCGGTCACCCAACCCAACGCCGCCCAGGCCGGCCAGCCACTCAGCCCAGACACAGACCATGCCGCCGACTTGGCCCCACACACCCCAGCCTCCACCAGAGACCTGCCGCCACCCAAGGCCATCGGGTCGGGTACAAACAACACGGCTACACCCGGGCCCGTGGTACAGACCATCGGCGCCAATGAAACCAACCACGCCCCCCTGGCCTCCCCAGCACCTTCGACAGGTTCCGCCCCGCGAACCGGCGCCGCGCCCAGTTCAACCTCCGCGCAGGCGGGTACTCAACTCTCCCGAGGCATGAGCATGATCCGCGAGGGCCGGCTCGTCCAGGGCCGAAAGGAACTCAGCCAACTGCTGTTTACCGACGACGCCAGCCTCTCACCGCTGGACGCGCAGACCCTCCGCGACACACTCGCCAGCGTCAACAAGCAACTGGTCTTCTCCGACGAAGTCGTCCCCGGCGACCCCATCGCCGAGGCCTACCTCGTCCAACGCGGCGACTACCTCTCCCGGATCGCGCCGAAGTTCGGCATCCCTTACCAGTTCATCGAACGCATCAACCAAACGCCCGCCGAACGCCTCCAGGCCGGCAAACCCATCAAGGTCATCAAGGGCCCGTTCCACGCACGCATCAGCAAGAGTAATTACCGCTTGGACATCTTCGCCCTGGACCCCAACGGCCAGCCGCTGTACATCCGCAGCTTCCCCGTCGGCCTGGGCAAAGCCGACTCGACGCCCCAGGGCGCGTTCATCATCCAACCTAACTCCAAAGTCAAGAACCCCTCCTGGCGTAACCCGCGCACCGGCGAGTTTTTCCGCAAGGACGATCCCAATATCCCCATCGGGGAGTACTGGCTTGCTCTCAAAGGCACCACCCCCGACACCGAAACGGTCACCGGCTACGGGATCCACGGCACCAACGACCCCCAATCCATCGGTCGTCAGGCCTCCATGGGATGCATCCGTCTTCGCGAGAAGGACATCGGCCTGGTCTTCGACATGCTCGAAGGCGGGCAAAGCACCGTCCAGATCGATTGGTAAGTACGGCCTCACAAAGATCCGTGTGTTCAGTGCTTAGGGCCTGAACTCAACGGGCATCTCTGGGGTCCAGCCCGACGATGCCGACAACCCAGGTAATCTGGGGTAGCTGTATGCGATATTTGGTCGGTACGAGCCGTGATGTCTGGGCAGGCCGGTGAAAAAACAGCGCAAAATCGCTTTGTAACGGTTGAATGTCGACCGCGTGGTGTTATATTACTATTGCAGCAAGCGGAGGGGTGAACGGAGGAGGAGAAGCCACCGCCACCAGGGTTACCGCAGCGAGTCCTATTAGGACGCGTTGTCTACCCACGTCCGCACACTGCACGCCGCCGCCTCTGGAGGGGAATCCGTACGGGGCCGGTGTAACACACGGACTTCCCTGCCCGTGTGAATTAGGATTCTGTGATACCCTCGCCCACCTGCCGGACCCGGCAGACGTGATTGTATCTCGACTAAGCTTTCTCCCCTCCGTGGTGACCGGGCGCGATCACTCGCCCCGGCCGCCTTTTTTTATGCGCACCCAAAGCCCACACGCCCCTGCGGGTGGGACAGCCCTGTGATCTTTACTCTTCCCCATCGTCGTCCTCATCACCCCCAACCACGGCAGGCATCGGTCTTTCAGGGCCGAGTAGTTTCGCCAACGGCTCCCAACTTGCCTCGCGAACAATGAAGTATTCTTTCAGATCCCGGTCACGCTTCTTGGAAACCTGATCCAGCCGGGGAAGCACCGCCTTATCCAATACGCCTCGAATGACCACCGGCTTCCAGTAATTGTCTGCTGTCCATCCCGGTAGGTCCTGCATGTTCTCGACATAAACCTCCTCGCCCCGATACAGCAACCACCTCTTTAGCGCTCGCCCGCGCAACTCGACCTCCCGACCAAGCTGATCCTCCAGCCGGACCAGATGCCAACCCCCATCAATGAGCTTGAATGTATGCCGATCATCTCCCTTGTGATACATCCCATGCGTCTCAATCGCCTTCCCTTCGATGTCCTTTGGCCAGGGTGACGTTTCATCCACCAGCACAACCCAGCCCTTGCCTTGCATCACCGCCCGCCCACCCTCGGACACCGCCACCCCCGAAAGCAATGCGCTCCGCCCCGTAAAATCAGCCGGGCCAAACGACAACGGTTCGATCTCTTTGGCCCGGTAAACAACCAACGTTTCATCGAAATAGGGTTCGCCCGGATCTTGCCCCCCCAAATTGGTTCGCTTCCATACTTCACTTGAACGCCAATTCTGATGCCCTCTTTCGTACCCCTCCATCTCGTAGGTCTTGCCTATCACAAGGCTAGGCAGCTATGTTAGAGGCACGATCTCACCACCATACGGGTTGTTTCCACCATACCCACCCCCACCAAAGCCACCGGCCCCGTTAACCACCGTAACCCAACCATAGGAAAAAGGCATGATGTCAATATGGATATCTTCTTGAGTAGCTGACC
>JAJDCV010000298.1 GCA_029260675.1 Phycisphaeraceae bacterium | reverse complement strand
GCTCTACGTCTGCATGATCCTGATCAAGGGGATCCACGAGTTCGGGCACGGGTTCGCCTGCAAGCATTTCGGCAGGCAGAGCCACTCCGGCGGTGAGGTCCACACGATGGGCATCATGTTCATCGTCTTCATGCCGCTGCCTTACGTCGATGCGTCCAGCGCCTGGTCGCTTCGCAACAAGTGGCACCGCGCCTTCATCGGCGCGGCGGGGATGTACGTCGAGGTCGCCATCGGCGCCGCCGCCGCCATCGTCTGGTCTAATTCGGCCCCCGGCACGCTCACCCACGCGCTGGCATACAACCTCATCTTCATCGCCGGCGTCACCACGATCCTCTTCAACGCCAACCCCCTGATCAAGTTCGACGGCTACTACATCCTCTCGGACCTCCTGGAAACACCCAACCTCGCTCAACGCGGCAAAGACTACCTCTACTACCTGGTCAAGAAATACGCCTACGGCGTCCGCCGGCCACGTGACCCGTCGCACTCCACCGGCGAGCGCTTCTGGCTGGTCTTCTACGCCATCGCCGCCTCGATCTACCGCGTGTTTATCTCCGTTTCGATCATCCTGTTCGTGGTCGATGCGCTTAAATACATGGGGATCCTCCTGGCGATGTCGGGGGTGATCGGCTGGGGGATCGTCCCGATGTTCAAGTGGGTGCACTACCTGCTTGCCAACCCCGAGCTGCACCGGGTGCGTGGCCGGGCGCAGGTGGTGACGGTGCTGTTCTTCGCGGTGCTGATCGGGACGCTGGGCTTCATCCCCGCGCCGTACCACGTGCGTGGCGAGGGCGTGGTCGAGCCCGGGCGGATCGAGATGGTCTTCGCCGGCACCGACGGGTTTATTGATCACGTGTTGCCATCGGCGACCCGTGTTACAGCAGACGGGGCCGAGCTGCTCGTCGAGACCAACCACGAGCTACAGATCGAACGCCGCAGGCTGATCGCCGAGCGCGGGCTTTATGAAGCCTACTACCGCCAGGCGCGCTCGGATGAACCGGCGCAGGCGCAGATCGTGCAGGGCCAGATCCTGGCGGTGAACGAGCAACTGGATCGCGTTGAGCAGAAGATCGCCGCCCTGCGCGTGACCCCGGCATTCGACGGTGTGTGGATCAGTGAGAGGGCGGAGCACCTCGGAGGCACTTATGCCCAGCAAGGAGAGCCGATCGGCGTATTGGCCGACACCGACCGGTTGCTGATCCGCGTCACGACCGATCAATACACCGGGCCCCAGGTGATGCGTGACTCCGGCGAAGGCTCAATCGTAGCGATGCGCGTCCGCGGTCGGCCGGGTGTCTTGCTGGAAGGCAAGGTCGTCAAGGTGCTCAAGGCGGCCAAGCACGAACTCCCATCCGCGGCGCTTGGGTACGCAGGCGGCGGGGCGATCGCGATCGACTCCGAGGACCGCGAGGGCACCCGCGCCCAGGAGCCGTTCTTCGAGATCCAGATCGAACCCGTGATCGAAGCCGACAACCCCGCGCCGCTATACGCCGGGCAGCGCGTCGTCGCCCGGTTTACTTTGCCGGATACACCGCTGCTCACACAATGGTGGCTGACGATCCGACAAGTCATCCAGCAACGGTTCTGATCTTACGCCATGAGTATCCGCACCCACCAACAGCGCATGCCAAGCGACGCCGGCCCGGTGCAGGCGGCGCTGACACCCGCGTGGTCGGCACCGGTGGGGGCCTGGCGGATGCTGGCTCAACGCCGCGATGCGCCCAAGCTCCCCAAGGGGCTCGACGCCGCGTGGGATGCCGGCGTGGGTCTGTTCGTCCCCATGGTCCCACGCAGGGGTCGTTATCTTCGGCGTGCCGAGCGCGTGTTAGCGATTGAGGATACGTATCACGACCTGGCCGAGTCGGTCTTGCACGAGCAGGCAGCCGAGCTGCGTAGTATTTTCCGTTTAGGTCGCGAGGAGCCGGCTGATATCGACCGCGCTTTGGCGCTGGTGCGTGAGTTGTCCCGCCGAGTGCTTGGGCTGGAGCCCTACCGCGAGCAGGTCGCGGCGGCGTTGGCGATGGTCGAGGGCTGCTTGGTCGAGTTGGCGACCGGTGAGGGCAAGACGCTGGTGGCGACGATGCCCGCGGTGATCGCCGGTTGGCGCGGCCGGGGCTGCCACGTGATGACGGTCAACGACTACCTCGCCAAGCGCGACGCGACCGGCCTGCGCAAGCTGTACGCAGCCTGCGGGCTGAGCGTGGGCTGGGTCGATGGGCAGATGCCCCCGCCGCAGCGCAAGCAGGCGTACGACGCCGACATCACCTACTGCACGAACAAAGAGGCGGCCGCCGACTACCTGCGCGACCGGCTTCAGTTGGGCAGGATGCGGGGCCTGACCGAAGCGTTGGTAGCAAAGATCAACCACGGCGGGATGAGCGGGGTCGATCGGCTGGTGATGCGCGGTTTAGAGACGGCGATCATCGACGAGGCCGACTCACTGTTGATTGACGAGGCGGTCACGCCCTTGATCATCTCCTCCGAGGCGCCCAACGCCGAGCAGGACCGCGCGTTTGAGCAGGCGGCCAAGCTCGCCCGTCAGATGGATCCCGATGAACACTACAAGGTCAACCTGCGCTACCGCGACGCGGACCTGACCCGTGCGGGCAAGTCACATACCGCGGAGTTGTGCGACGGCCTGCCCGGCGTGTGGCAGAGCCCGAGGATGCGCGACGAGCTGATCGTCCAGGCGATCACCGCCAAGGAGCTCTTCCTTAAGGGCCAGCAGTATGTCGTGCAGGAAGGCAAGGTCGTGATCGTCGACGAGTCGACCGGCCGGCTGATGCCCGACCGCAGTTGGCGCCACGGCCTGCACCAGGCGGTCGAGGCCAAGGAGCGCCTGGAGGTCACCCCGGCGAAGGACACGATGGCGCGGGTGAGTTTCCAGCGGTTCTTCCGGATGTACCGGAGGCTGTCGGGGATGACCGGGACCGCCTGGGAAGCGCGGCACGAATTGTGGCAGGTCTACAAGCTGCCTTCGGTGCGGATCCCGACCCACAAGCCATGTATCCGTATCCAACACCCCGACCGCGCGTTCGGCTCGTCGCAAGCGCGGTGGGACGCGGTGGTCGATGAGATCCAGCGTATTCATAAGAGCGGCCGACCCGTGCTTGTCGGGACGCGGAGCGTCGAATCCAGCGAGAAGCTCAGCTCAATGCTGAACGCCAAGGCACTCAAGCACGAGGTGCTCAACGCGGTGCGCCACGAGGAAGAGGCGCAGATCGTCGAGCAGGCGGGCCAGCCGAATCGGATCACGGTCGCGACGAACATGGCCGGGCGCGGCACGGACATCAAGCTGGGGCCCGGGATCGCCGAGGCGGGGGGGCTGCACGTGATCTCGACGGAGCGCAACGAATCCGGGCGGATCGACCGTCAGTTGTACGGCCGGGCCGGGCGGCAGGGCGACCCCGGGTCGTCGATCGCGTTCGTCAGCCTCGAAGACGAACTGGTCCGCAAGTACATGCAGGGCCCCAGCCGACGGGCCGCCTCACGCACCGGGGACAACGAGGCGTCGGGTTCAGCCATGTCACGCCTCTTCAGCCGTGCCCAGCAGCGTGCCCAGCGTCTCGCGCGTCGGCAGCGCAAGAGTGTCCTTAAAAGCGACGACTGGATGGAAGAAAACCTGGGCTTCGCCGGACGCGAGCACTGACCCAACACCATTTCACGGTTAAACTTATCACGGGTGGTCAGCCTGCCGGCTGGATCGCCGGGCCCGGTTGTGATTTTCTGTCACAGCCGGTCGGTTCCTGCGTCTGGTTTATTAGACGCCATCAGGAGACCGAGCCATGACACAACTCATCAGCGATGTCGAACTCTGCCGGGCCTGCCGGATCGGGCAGCGTGACGCGTTCCGCCAGGTGGTGCGGCGCTTCCAGGGGTTGGTCACCAGCATCACCTACAACGCCACCGGGGACATCCCGATCAGCGAGGACCTGGCACAGGACACGTTCCTCCAGGCCTGGCGAAAGATCGGGAGCATACGTGAACCCGAAAAACTGGCCGGCTGGCTCTGTGCGATCGCGCGGAACCGTGTGCGTGACTGGCTGCGGCGCAAACGCACGGACGTGGATCGGCAGGCGGTGGCTCTGGTCGATGCGGTGCCCGCGTCCTTGGACGAACCCGGGCCCGGAGACCGCCTGGAGCGGGAAGATGAGACGGCGCTGGTCTGGCGGGCCATCGAGTCGATCCCCATCGACTACCGGGAGGTGCTGGTCCTGCACTATCGCGAGCAGGTGGAGGCAGCCGAGCTGTCGGGAGTCTTGGGGATCAGTGAATCGGCGGTCCGGCAGCGCCTGTCACGCGCAAGAGCCATGGTCAGGCGTGAGGTTGCCGACCTGGTCGAGCGCGGTCTGCGGCAGACACGGCCGTCGCCCGCCTTTACGGTCGCGGTGATGGCGGCGCTCCCGGCGTTAACACCTAAGGTTGCCACCGCCGCGGTGGGTGGGAGCGCCGCGGTCAAGTCGGCCGGCTCGCTGTTTTCACTCGGCGTATTGATCGGTCCGGTCATCGGCCTGCTCGGTGGTCTGTTCGGGACCTGGCTGAGTATCAAGAACACGGACACCGCCACGGAGCGGAGGTTCATGGTCCGTTACGCGGTGGTCGTCTGGCTGATGGTCTGTTTATTCCTGGCTGCCCTGGCGGTGGCTTCCATGCTGCTGCGGGAACGCCTGGAACCCAAGGCGTTCATCGCGGTTGAGGCCGCGATGCTGTTGATCTATGTCGGGCTGCTTATCCCGGTGGTGGTCTGGGGCAATCGACGGCAGCGCGCGATCCGGCGTGAGCAGGGCTTGCCCGATCGCAGCACCCGGATCCCCCGGGCCTGGTCCACGCCGACGGGTATCTACTGCGGGCTGGGCGGCGCGGTGCTCGGATCGATGGCTTGGATGGTCATGCTGGCGGTGCAGGTAGGGGATTGGCTGTCGGCAGGCCTGATTTCAGTGTCGGCGCTTGCGACGTTTGTCATCGGCGCACGCACACTCAAGCGGCGCGGTCCTGGCGCGGCCGGCCCGGTCATCTACAGCGTCGCCGCCGCCATCGCGGTGGTCACGGCGGTGGTTTTGAACACACGCCTGCACGCCTGGATCGCTCACATGAACGGCCGTTCGATCGCACAGGTAAGAACCGATCTGCCGTTCTGGGCCGTGAACATGCTCATGATCTCTGCCTTCATCGTCGTCTTGACCGTGATCAAGCTGGGTACGGGACCAAGCCGTAACGCTACTCGCTAGGTTCCAGGTTGTGCAGCCGGACGGGGAAACCCGCGATCAATTCCGCTTTGGGGTTGTCGATTGTGAACACGCAACGGACGGTTTCGCTGGCGGTGTCGATGATGCGGTAGACGTGCTTGAGCTTGCCGGGGAGGGTGGCGTTGATCGGGTCGCCTGCGTCGAGCTGGTAGACGCTGCCGACCTTCAGCAGGTCGAACACACTGACCGGGAGGTTGATGTGTGCTTCCAGCGGGCTCAGCGAGGCGACCGCGAGGACCGGGTCGGATTGGGTCAGGGTCGCGCCCGGCTCGGCGTTTCGCTCGATCACCTCACCGTCAAACGGGGCCAACACACGCAGGCGGTTCAGACGCGCCTCCTCCAACTCCAGGTTCGCAGCGGCAAGTGCCTTACGGTCATGGGCGATCTGCAGGTCGGCGTCGGCCTGGTCACGCTGTAGCTGTGCCCGGCGGACCTCCCACTCGCTGGCGGCGTCCTTCTCGAAAGTTTCTGTCGCACGCTCCAGCAGGATCACCGCCTCGTCCAGCGCGAACTGGGCACGGTTGAGTTCGGCCACACTCTCGCTCTGAAGCCGGGCCGACTCGACCACCACCCGTTGCTCCGTGTCATTCATCTGTGCGAGCAGATGGCCCTCACTGACCGTGTCACCCTCCTCGAACAGGATCGACGCCAGCTTGCCGTCGATCGGCGCATTGAGGATGACCTGTTTGCTGGGGTAAGCGATCCCCTCGAAGCGCGTCAGGTCCGGGCCGTCAGTCCCGTTGCTGTCGGGGCTCTGTGCAGGCGCCAGCGCGACTGCGCCGGCCAGGATCGTCAGGGCGAGCATCGAGGCGGCGGCGAACTGCTTATTCATAGTTTTATTCCGTATCCGGTGTGTCATGGTCGGCTCCTGCGTTCACGGGCTGGGCGGCGGGTTGTTCGATCGGGCGGGGCCCGCCGTGCCACAAGTGATACAGCACGCCGGCGATATCATCAAAGATCAGCATCACGCACGGCAGGACGATGAGGATCAAAACAGTCGCGGAGATCAGCCCCATCGCGATCGAGATCGCCATGGGGATCAGGAACTTCGCCTGGAAAGAGCGTTCTAGGATCAGGGGGGTCAGCCCCAGGACCGTGGTGATAGTCGTCAGCAGGATCGCGCGCAGCCGGGCCTTGCCCGCGGCGATCAGCGCATCGCGGATACCTCGGCCTTCCCGGCGCATCTTGTTGTAGAACTCCACCAGGATTAAAGAGTCATTGACCACGATCCCCGACAGCGCAACGAAACCGATCAGGCTCAGGAACGTCAGGTCGTAGCCCAGCAGCAGGTGGCCCCAGATCACCCCGACCAGCGAGAACGGGATCACGAGCATGACCATCAGTGGCTGGAAGTAGCTTGAGAACAGCCAGGCGAGGATGACATAGATCATCACGGACGCGGCGAGGAACCCAAGCGGCAGCGACGAAAAGGCATCGGCCATCTGCTGCTGCCGGCCGGCCGTTTCAATAATGACATCGGGGTAGTTTGCCCGGACCTTGTCCAGCGGGCTGGGCCCGATGACACGGGTCGTGCCCAGGCCAAACCGGCTTAGCCATCCGGTTGTTTCGGTGACGGGGCTGTTGAGTTTGCCGACGATGGATTCCGGGCTTATCCCCGGGGCGACGCTGGCCTCCAGTGTGATCGCGCGCTGGCGGTTGAAGCGGTGGATCGTCGCGTAGGTCAGGCTCTCGGTGAAGTCGGCGACCTGGTTCATCGGGACCGCCAGCCCTGCGGGGTTTACCAGCCAGGTGTTCTGCAACGCAAAGAGACTTCGGCGCGTGTCTTCATCTGCGCGGACACGCACATCAATGTCTTCCTGGTCCGATGCGAAGACGTGGGCGTCGATCCCGTAGAGGAAACCCCGGACCTGCCGGGCCACTTCCTGTGAGGTGAATCCCAGGGCGATCCCCTCGGGCTTGACGTCGTGTTGCAGCTCGACCTGTCCGACGTCGTTGTTGTCGGAGATGTCGTGTACGCCTTCGTATCCGGCGAGGCAGGCACGCAGGTCGTGGATCGCGGCTTCCAGGCGCTCGGGTGATTCACCCCGTACACGGATCGTGATGTCTTTGCCGCCGGGTCCGCCGTTGATCTCGGAATACGTGATCCGCTCGGCCTCATCGACCTGTCCTTGAAGTGACTGGCGGATCGACTCGATGACCCGGGACGACTCGCGGGTCCGCTCCTCGACGGGTTTGAGCTCGACAAAGATCTGCGCGACGTGCGGCGCGAACGCCTCGGCCGCACCGGTGTCGACGTTGGCCCGCTGCCCGATGACCGAGCCGATGCCCTTGAACTCGTCCTGGCTGATGGCGGCTTGTTCGATCCGCTGGACGATTTTGTTCGTCTGCTCGATCGGGAAGCCGATGGGCATGTTCACATCGATGATCAATGTCTCGGAGTCGCTGGTAGGCAGGAAGTTGAACCCGACGTGCCCGCCCTTGACCATCCCAAGCGACACGATCAGCATGAACGCGGCGCCCGCCGCCGCGATGTAGCGGAAGTGCAGCAGCAGGCCCATCATCTTCCCGTAGGCGGGGATCAACCGGTCCAGCACGATGTGGTCGCGCCACTTCTCGGCCCGGCGCACCAGGCTGACACCCTTGCCGGGCCTGCTCTTGTCCCGCTTGGCGAGGCTGTGGCCCATGTGCCCCGGGAGGATCAGAAGCGACTCGATCAGGCTCATGATCAGCGCGCAGGCGACGACTATCGGCAGCGCGCCTAACAAATCGCCGATCTGCCCTTTGATGAATGTCAACGGCAGGAACGCGACGACACTGGTCATCACCGTCGCGACGACCGGCCAGGAGACCTGGTCCGTCCCACTGACCGCCGCTTCCAAAGACGGCTCGCCGCGATCGTGCCGGGCCTGGATGTTCTCCGCGACCACGATCGCATCGTCGACCAGCAGCCCCAGCACCACGATCAGCCCGAACATCGTCAGCAGGTTCAGGGTCACGTCCAGCCAGGACATCAGCACGAGCGTCCCCATGATCGCGGTGACCAGCCCGACGCCGACCCACATCGCCACCCGCCAGTTCAGGAACAGCAGCAGCGTGGCGAAGACCAGGATCGCCCCGTACTTGGCGTTGCGCAGCAACAGGTCGAGCCGACCCTCGACGAACCGGGCGAGGTCGGTGTTGGTGACCAGCGATGCGCCGGCCGGGAGCGGGTTCTGTGTCGACACACCCATTTCCCACGCGTCCAGGCGGTCCAACCCGCCGAGCCCGTCCTTCATCGATGGGAACCGCACCGCCAGCCGCTCGGGGATCGACGCGGGCTTGAACGGTTTGGCGTTCTGCCCGTCGACGTAGGCCCGGACCATCTCCGCGATCTTCACGATGTCCTGTTCACCGACCTTGAAGATCGTCAGGTTTGCGCCGGGCTGGCCATTGAATCGGAAGTAGAGCTGCTCGTCCACAAACGAGTCGGAAACGTCAGCGATATCCCCCAGCCTGACGCTTCGGCCCTGCGTGTCGGAGCGCAGCAGGATCTCGCGTATCCGTGAGGCCCGCTCTTCCACGCCCATGGTGCGGACCTTGACGTTGCCCGTCCCGGTGCGGACGGTCCCGCCTGGGATATCCGTCATCCACCGCCGGACGGTATCCGCAACACTTGGCAGGCTCAGCCCGTGCTCCAGCAGCGCGCCCGATCGTACGTCCACCCTGATCTCGTAATCGCGCACACCCTCGATAAGGATCTCGCCCATCCCCGGCAGTTCGCGCAGGTCGTCACGCACGCCCCGGATCGCGCGCTTCATCGCCTGCTCATCCAGGTCGCCATACAACGCGACGCGGATCACCGGGAGCTTGTGCTCCATCAACTGGACCTGGATCTTCTCTGATTCTTCGGGCAGGTCCGTCAGGGCATCGATCGCACGTTCGATCTCGTCGAGCGCCTCGTCCGGGTCGGCGTCCTCTCGGAACTCCACCGTGATCCCGCCGCCGCCCTCGGTCAGGGTCGTGCGGATCTCCTTGATCTCGTCCAGGTCGATCAACTTGTCTTCGACCTTGATCGCCAGGGTTTCTTCCAACTCATCCGGGGTCACGCCGGGATAGGGCAGGCGGATGGTCGCCATATCCGGGTCGGATTCCGGGAAGAACTCTCGGCGAAGTGACATCCCCGACACCAGCCCCGCCAGCAGGATCGTGATCATCAGCAGGTTCACCGGGACCGGCTTGCGGACCCCGAAACGTGCCAGGCTCACGGCGTGTCTCCCCCGTTTGAATCATCTTCCGCGGCCGAACCGTCTAGCGACGCGGCCTGGTCAACCAGCGTGTCGCCTTGCAACGGCACGGGCTGAACCGGTTGCCCGTCGCTCAGTGAACGGGTCGGGTTAAGCACGACCAGTTCGCCGGCTTCGATCCCGCCAGTCAGCACCGCCCACTGTTTATCCGGCAGCCCAAGCGCAGGCAGCGGCCCCTCGAAGGCGTAGTCTTCGCTGATCAGGCTGCTGTGGATCAGGTCGTCTTGCACGAGCATGACCCGTTCGGTGCGGATCGACCGCCGGGGCACGACGATCCGGGGTCGGGCGTCGTTCTCCAGGACGATACCGCTGACAAACACACCCGGCGCCAGGTTGGCTTGTTTGGCCAGATCGGTGCGCGATGAAGCCTGCGCGGACACCACTTCGACATAGGCCGCGAAGGTGCGCGTGGCCGGGTCGTCCTCCGGTGCGATCCGGGTGACGGTGCCTTCCCAGGTCAACCCCGGGTCCGCGGTCGAGGTCAGGCGTACCGTGTCGCCTACACCGATGTGAGACCTCGCCTTGGCGGACAGGCTCAACGGGGTCTGGATCCGGTCGAGGTTGACGACGCGCGCCACCCGCTGACCCAGCGAGAGGTTCTCGCCGACCTCGACGTCGACGTACTGGATCACCCCATCGATCGGGCTCTTGATAAAGCAGCGGTCCAGGTTTTTCTGAGCGATGTCAACCGAAGATGTCAGCCCCGCGATCTCAGCGAGCAGCTGGTCCCGTCGGGGCGTTACGTTTGTCAGTGTCTCTTCGACCACCAGCCGGCTGCGACGCACCGAAAGCACCGCGCGCTCCGCGGCGTCGACGTCTTTCTGATTGGCGGCACTCTTCTCAAACATTCCCCGGACCCGGCCCAACTCGTCCTGGGCCAGTTCCAGGTCGTCGGCCTCGACTTCCAGCCGCTGAGTCAGCGAGTTCTCCTGGGTGTCAAGCTCGGCCATCCGGGCCTGGGCCCCGGCCAGGTTCTGCTGGGCGATCTTGAGATGATTCGCGAAGTCGTTGTTGTCCAACTCGACCAGGATCTGGCCTTGGGTGACGGCTGTGCCTTCCAACACCCCGGGGGGGATGCGGGTTACGGTGGCGGTGACGCGTGCGGGGACGTTGGCCGAATCGATCGCCTCGGCCGTGCCGTACCCCGTCCATTGACGACGTACGGACACGGGTTCAGCGGTGAACACGTTGACCCGTTGCAGCAAGGTGTCCGGATCGACCGACGGCACGACCGGACCCGTCGACGCGAGGATCTTGAAGATCACCAGCGCGGCGACCAGCAACACTACCACAACCGTGGCACGTGTGACGGTCACCCTATGTCGGATTACAAAGGCGATCACGGCCTTGATCAGGTAGACCACCCATTGCCACAGCTTCTTGATCATTTCTGGTTACCACGGATGCGGGGTGTCCCCGGATCATATCACGCCCGTGGTGTCAGGTCATCGTCACGGCCGGTTATTTAGCCGCTCTTCCCCTCACCGGTTTTCCAGACCGGATCGTGGTGGCAGGTGTCTTCGGGGGCGAACCAGCGTGTGAGGGTCGTCTTCTGGCGGGTGTAGAAGTGCACACCCTCGTTGCCTTGGATGTGCAGGTCGCCGAAGAAGGATGCGTTCCACCCGGTGAAGGGGAACCAGGCCATCGGCGCGGGCACGCCGACATTGATCCCGATCATCCCGGCGTTGAAATGCTGCTTGAATTGCCTGGCAGCGTAGCCGGAGTGGGTGAAGATCGAGGCCCCGTTGCCATATTCACACTGCTTGCCCAGATCGAGTGCGGCGTCCAGGTCGTCGGCACGGATCACCGAGAGGACCGGGCCGAAGATCTCTTCCTTGGCCACACGCATCTGAGGCTGCACGTGGTCGATGATGCTGGGCCCGACCAGGAACCCCTCGCCGGATACGCTCTGCCGCCCATCGAGCCTGACCGTCGCGCCCTCGCCTTTGGCGATGTCCAGGTACGACTCCACCCGGTTGACCGCGTCGGGGTTGATCAGGGGGCCCATGTCGGCCTCACACCCGTCGGTCGGGCCGGTCTTCAACCCCGAGGCGTAGTCGTTGAGCTGGTCAACCAATGGGTCGGCGATACTCCCAACCGCGACGGCGACGCTGCCGGCCATGCAACGCTGCCCCGCGCACCCGTAGGCCGAGGCCGCCAGCGCCTTGACCGACAACTCCACGTCGGCGTCGGGCATGATGATCAGGTGGTTCTTCGCGCCCCCGGCCGACTGCACCCGCTTGTTGTGCTGCGTCCCGACCTCGTAGATGTACTTGGCGATCTTGGTCGAACCGACGAACGAAATCGCCGCCACCTCGGGGTGGGTCAGCAGGGCGTCGACGGATTCCTTGTCTCCGTGGACGATGTTGAATACGCCGTCCGGGCAGCCGGCTTCAACCAGCAGCTCGCCCAGGCGGATCGACGACAACGGCACCTTCTCCGACGGCTTGAGGATGAACGTGTTGCCGCAGGTCAGGGCGATCGGGAACATCCATAGCGGCACCATGAACGGGAAGTTGTAAGGCGTGATCCCGACACAAACCCCCACCGGGTGACGGACGGTTTCGGCGTCCACATCCCGGGCGATGTTGGCCATCGTCTCGCCCTTGATCATGTTGGGGATGCCGCTGGCGAACTCGGCCATCTCCACGCCACGTTGGACCTCGGCCCGGGACTCCGGCAGCGTCTTGCCGTGTTCGCGTGTGACCAGGGCGGCGAGCTCTTCGAAGTGTTGGGCCATCAGGTCACGGAAGCGGAACATGACCCGTGCCCGTTCGACGACCGGGGTGTCACGCCAGCCCGGCAGGGCGTCGGCAGCGGCCTGGACCGCCTGATTCGTCTCCTGGGCCGAACTCATCGGGGCCCGGGCGATCACCTGCCCGGTCGAGGGGTTGTAAATATCACCCAACCGGGTGGCGCCGCTGTTTTGCCATTGCCCGCCGATAAGGTTTTGTACCGTCTTCGTACCGCTAGCTGTGTCCAGTCCTGGCATGATGCTTCCTTCTTTCGCCAAAAATCTTCCGGATCGACGCATATGGAATCTTTCATTATATGGTAAACTGCGTAGTTTCATATGGGTTATTTCAGGAGTCAGGCAAATGGCAAGAATCGTCCGTGGTGCACTGATCCAGGCCACCCTCTGTGAGCCTGCCACTTCTCCGGTCGCCAAGATCAAGCAGGCCATGATCGACAAACACGTCGACATGATCGCCCAGGCCGCCGACAAGGGGGCCCAGGTCGTCTGCCTGCAGGAATTGTTCTACGGCCCGTACTTCTGCGCCGAGCAGGACATCAAGTGGTACGACCTCACCGAGCCGATCCCCGACGGCCCGACCACAAGACTGATGCAGGACCTCGCCAAGAAGCACAAGATGGTGCTGGTCGTCTCGATGTACGAGGAGGACATGACCGGGGTCTATTACAACACCGCCGCGGTCATCGACGCCGACGGCACCTATTTAGGCAAGTTCCGAAAGATCCACATCCCGCACTGCAACCCCGGGTTCTGGGAGAAGTTCTACTTCCGCCCGGGCAACCTGGGGTACCCCGTGTTTGACACCAAGATCGGCAAGGTCGGGGTCTACATCTGCTACGACCGGCACTTCCCGGACGGCGCCCGGTGCCTGGGCCTCAACGGCGCCGAGATTATCTTCAACCCCTCGGCCACCGTCGCCGGGTTGAGCGAATACCTCTGGAAGCTCGAGCAGCCGGCCCACGCGGTGGCGAACCAGTACTTCGTCGGCGCGATCAACCGCCCCGGCACGGAGGCACCCTGGAACATCGGCGAGTTCTACGGGCAGAGCTATTTCTGTGACCCACGAGGCAAGATCGTGGCCGAAGCCTGCCGTGACGGCGACGACATCTTGATCGCCGACATGGACTTCGACCTGATCCGCGAGGTCCGCAACACCTGGCAGTTCTTCCGCGACCGTCGGCCCGAGACCTACGGCCCGATCGTTCAGTTGTAACCACGGCCCCGGCCGACCGTGGACCCGCTGGCGCTGCGCGCCCAGGGGTGTGACGTAACGTGTATTGGCAGAGACCCAGATGAGCAGCGACCTCGCAACGAATCAGATCATCTACGGCCTGGACGACAAGCCGCCGCCGCTGCGCGCCACGGTCCTGGCGGCCCAGCACGTCCTGACGATGTTCGGTTCGACGGTCTCGATCCCGTTGTTATTCGGCCCGGCGATGGGGATGAGTATTGAGCAGATTGCGCTGCTGATTTCGTCGGTCATGCTCTGCAGCGGGGTGGCGACGTTCATCCAGGCGACGTTCGGGTCGAGGTTGCCGATCATCCAGGGGGTGTCGTTCTCATTTATCGCCGCTTTCTTCGGGATCATCGCGGTGGTGGGTAAATCGACCGCCGACGGCGGGATGGGCGGCGACGGCGCGATGATGATGCAGTACATCGCCGGCGCGGTCATGGTCGGCGCGCTGGTCGAGATGACGATCGGCTTCAGCGGGCTGATGGGCTGGCTGCGTAAGCTGTTGTCGCCGGTCGTGGTCGGGCCGGTGATCATGCTGATCGGGCTGGCGTTGTTCCAGCACGGCGCGCCCAAGGCCGGGACCGACTGGTCGATCTCGGGGCTGACGATGCTGCTGGTCATTGTGTTTTCGCTGGTACTGTCGCGCAAGAACAAGCTGTTCCGGTTGTTCCCGATCCTCTCGGCGATCGTCTTTGTGGTGACCTTGTGTTGGCTGCTCACAGCCGCTGGGGTCTACGAAGAAGGCGACCCGTCTTTCGTCAACATCTCGGCTGTTGAATCAAGCCCCTGGGTACGGACGGACCCTTCGCAGGTGTTTTTCCCCTGGGGCTATCCGAAGTTTCATATCGGATTCATCATCGCGGTCATCGCTGGCTACCTGGCGTCGATGATCGAATCGTTCGGCGACTACCACGCCTGCTCGCAGATGGCCGGCGGCGGCGACCCGACGCCCAAGCAGATCTCACGGGGGATCGGCTGCGAAGGGGTCGGCTGCTTTCTTACTGGCGTGTTCGGTGGGTTCAGCTCAACCAGCTATTCAGAAAACGTCGGCCTGGTCGGGCTGACCAAGGTCGGCTCGCGGTACGTCGTGCAGATCGGTGCGGTGATCCTGATCCTGTTGGGGTTCTTTGGGAAGTTTGGCGCATTTGCCGCCGCGATCCCGCAGCCGGTGGTGGGGGGGTTGTACTGTGTGATGTTCGGGTTGATCGCCGCGGTCGGTGTCCAGCAGTTGGCCAAGTGTGATCTGATGAGCGACCGCAACCTGTTCATCGCCGGGTTTAGCCTGTTTATGGGGCTCAGTGTCCCTGCATATTTTGCCTCGGTCGCTTCGACGGATGGGATGCAGGTCGGGCAAACCTTGGCGGTGTACAAGCCCACCGTCGAGCCGTTGCTGTCGCACCTGACCGACGGCATGAAGGGCGTCGTGGTGGCGATCGGATCAACCGGGATGGCGGTGGCGGCGATCCTGGGGCTCATTCTGGACAACCTGATCCCGGGTACACCCGAGCAGCGAGGACTCAAACCAAGCGTCCTGATCCCTAAATCAGTCTCGCTCGAAAAAGGTGCTGATCAATAGCCGGGCCGGATACAATAGCAATAGAGGGCGGAAAACGGACGCAAAGGAATTCGATATGAGCACAACCCAATCACAACCCAAGACGTTTTCGCTCCCCGTGTGCGACCACAAGCCCACGCCCTACACCGGCCCGTCGCGCGAGGAAGTCATCGCGCTGCGTAGCCAGTATGTCTCGCCGGGGGTGCTGACGTATTACAAGTCCCCCATGATGATCGTCGAGGGGAAGATGCAGTACGTCTGGGACGAGAAGGGCACACGCTACCTCGACGCCTTCGCGGGGATCGTCACCGTCAGTGTCGGGCACTGCCACCCGAAGATCATCGAGAAGGTCAAGGCCCAGAACAACACGCTCCAGCACACCACCACGATCTACCTGCACCCCGCGATCGCCCAGTTTGCCGAGAAGCTCGCGTCCAAGATGCCCAATGATCCGCAGGGAAGCCCGCTTGATAAGAGCTACTTCACCAACTCCGGCAGCGAGGCCAACGAGATCGCGATCCTGTCTTGCCGGGAGCACACCGGGAACATGGACGTTATCGCCCAACGCAACGGCTACCACGGCGGGACGTCCGTCCCCATGGGGCTCACCGCGCACGGGAACTGGAAGTTCAAGACCAACCCCAGCCTGCACGTCGCCCACACCCACCCCGGGTATTGCTACCGCTGCCCGTACGGCCTGGAATACCCGTCGTGCGATCTTAAGTGCGCCCACGACATCAAGAACGTCATCCAGTACCAGACCCCCGGCGAGATCGCCTGCTTCATCGGCGAGCCGATCCAGGGCGTCGGCGGGACGGTCGTGCCGCCTAAGGATTTCTTCAAAGTGGTCTACGACATCGTCCGTCAGCACGGCGGGCTCTGCATCGCCGACGAGGTCCAGGGCGGGTTCGGACGCACCGGCAAGCACTTCTGGTCGCACCAATACTTCGATGTTCAGCCCGACATGATCACCATGGCCAAAGGCATCGGCAACGGCTCGCCGCTGGGTGCGATGACCACCACCGAAGCAATCTCCAAGAACATGGCCAACAAGATCCACTTCAATACCTACGGCGGCAACCCCGTGAGCATGACCCAGGGTTTGGCGACACTGGAAGTCATCGAAGAGGAAGGCATCCAGCAGAACGCCGACAAGATCGGGTCGTACCTCAAGCAGGGCTTCCAGGCCATGCAGGACAAGCACGACCTGATCGGCGAGGTCCGCGGGATGGGCCTGATGCTCGGCATCGAACTGGTCACCGACCGCAAGGCCAAGACCCCAGCCACCGCCCAGGCCGCCGACGTCATGGAACTCTGCCGCGACCGCGGCCTGATCATCGGCACGGGCGGGCTCTTCGGCAACACCCTCCGCATCAAGCCCCCGATGTGCATCAACAAAGACGACGCCGACTTCCTTCTCGCTGTGCTGGACGAGGTGCTGGGCGAGGCAGGAAGTAAGCCATAAAGGCAGGAATGTAGACAGGATGACTGGATTTACAGGATAAGATAATCGTGGATCATCAAAGCCTGACTAAGCAGATCATCGGGGCGGCTTATACGGTGCATAATCGTATGGGGCACGGTTTCCTTGAATCCGTGTATGAAAAATGCATGTTGATCGAGTTGGAAGAAGTCGGGTTATCCTGTCAATCACAAGTCTCGATTGTTGTGCATTACAATGAACATGTGGTGGGTAATTTCGTTGCGGATATCGTTGTCGAGGAAACGGTTATCGTGGAGTTGAAGTCCGTTACAAAACTCGTAACGGCGCATGAGGTTCAGCTTGTTAATTATCTGACCGCCACCGGCCTTCCGGTTGGCTTACTAATAAACTTCGGGGAATCGCGTGTGGAGTTGAAACGCAAAGTCAGGGAGTTGTGTCCCCGACCAGGCGCATCATCATGATCCTGTCCATCCTGTCATCCTGTCAATATTCTTGAATCTGATCGCTGGAGATACCCATGGCCGACCTGAGCGTAACCGTCAACGGTTTGAAAATGCCCAACCCCTTCGTGATCGGCTCGGGCCCTCCCGGAACTAATGCGAACGTGATCGGCAAGGCGTTTGACGAAGGGTGGGGTGCGGTGATCGCCAAGACCGTCAGCCTCGATGCCTCGAAGGTTATCAACGTCGCCCCGCGCTACGGCCGACTGCGTGGCAACGACCGCAAGGACATCTTCGGCTGGGAAAACATCGAGCTGATCTCCGACCGCGATTTCGATGTCTGGATCGACGAGTTCAAGCAGCTCAAAGACAAATACCCCGACGGCATCCTGATCGCCTCGATCATGGAAGAGTTTAATAAGGACGCTTGGATCGAGATCGTCGAGCGTTGCCAGGACTGTGGCGTCGACGCATTCGAGCTGAACTTCTCATGCCCGCACGGCCTGCCCGAGCGGAAGATGGGTGCTGCGATGGGCGAGAATCCCGCGATCCTCGAAGAGGTCTGCGGCTGGGTGATGGGCGCAACCAAGATCCCGGTCTGGGCCAAGATGACCCCGAACGTCACCCACATCGAAGACCCGACCCGCGCCTCGCTCAAGGCCGGCTGCGACGGCATCGCCGCGATCAACACGATCCGAAGCTGCATCGGGGTCAACCTCGACACCCTGCGCCCCGAGCCCAGCGTCGAGGGCTACACCACCCCGGGTGGGTACTCTTGTAAAGCCGTGCGCCCGATCGCGCTGCGGATGTGCATGGAGATCGCCAAGGTGATCAAGGAAGAGTACCCCGGGCGGACCCTCTCCGGCATCGGCGGGGTCGAGACCGGCGACGACGCGGCACAGTTTATTTTGCTCGGCAGCGACACCGTCCAGGTCTGCACCGGCGTGATGAAATACGGCTACGCGATGGTCAAGGACATGTGCGAGCAGCTCGCCGCCTTCATGGACAAACACGATTTCGCCACCATCGACGACTTCAAGGGCCACAGCGTCCAGTACTTCACCACCCACGCCCACCTGGTCGAGCTCCAAGCGAAGGCCAAGGCCGACGCCAAAGCCGCCTCCGCCAAGAAGAAGATGGTCGCCAAGGACGCCGAGTGGTCGGGTGACGATTTCGTCAAGCAGTCGGATGCGTTGGGGAGTAACTAGCGGGCATTCTTGATGCGCACAAATGACAGCAAGATCAGAGCCGCCGTGCCCTCACGGCGGTCCGCGTCGAGGGCGACGCGGCTCTGATATATG
>JAJDCV010000297.1 GCA_029260675.1 Phycisphaeraceae bacterium | reverse complement strand
ATCCGCATCAGGATCCCGTTGTCGGTAGCGACATTGACATCGAAGGTCATCGTGCCCGGTCCGGTGACCTGAACGTTGCTCGCGTCGAACTCAAACGCCAGCGTGCCCGATCCCTCGAAGGTCACGCTGTACTGCCCCGCGGGGTAGCCGGCCTTGGTGGTCAGCAGCAGCGTCTGCGCCGCCTGCCCCGCTTGGAGGATCGGCCAGCCGTTGGCGTCGGTTACCACCGTCTGCCCGGTGTCGAAGGGTTGCCCGTTGGGGTTGGTCGACACCCAACGCCGGGCGCTGCGCACCGCGTCGACGAACACCCACTCCCGGCTGAAGTACGCGATCTCAGAGAGATTCATCCCCAATGACGCGTCACCGCCCGGCGTGGGGATCGTCCCCTGCCCCCAGTTCAGCAGCAGGAACGACAGGTCGGTCAGCCCGATGAATCCATCGGGGAAGATATCGCCTTTGCTCAGGTCGCCCGGCGTGACGACCTGACCCCAGAAGGTGAGGATGATCTGAAGGTCCAACGCACCGACGAACCCGTCATTATTTAGATCGCCCTGGATGGGTTGCGCGCGAGCGGGCGTGCCACTGAATACAGCGATAGCCAATGCCACACAAAGAATAACGCGGAGGCTGCGTCTCATCTTGATCTTGATCCGTTGCGCGACCGTCTGGTCGGCGGTGCTGGATGCTGGGCCCGGGTGCGGATACATCCCAGTAGCCCTACACAGTAAAGCCTCAACCCCCTTGAAGTCAAGGTATATCCGGTAGAAACCGTGATTTACAGCCGTCAGACACCGTTTTTAAACTCGCCTGCGACTAGCGGGCGCATCGGGGCCCGTAAGGATGTTAAGTGAGGACGGGGGGGGCGAGTTTAACGCGGATAACGGTTACGCCGGGGACGCTGTCACAGGTCAACCACCCGGCCCATCCCGACGAACCACAGCTTCATCTTCACCGCCTGTGCATCCACCCCGAGCAGCTTAGTCAGCGCCCGCTGGTACAGCCGCATCTGCGGGCGGTAGTGTTCGGTCAACGCCCCGACACCTCCCGGTTCGACGTGGTCTGTCTTGAAATCCACCAGCGTCACGCGGTCGACGCCACCCCGGCCGTCACGATAGATCATCACGCGGTCGAAGTAACCTCTAAGCAGTCTGCCCTCATCACCCACCGCGAACCCACGCTCGCGCCAAAGCTCCGATGCGCCGTTGCGAGCGAGCACCGCCGACGCCCCGTTGCCGCCAAGCAGTCCCCTGAAATGTTGGATCTGCGAGGTGATCCAACCCGGATCGGCACCCGGCATCACGTGTTGCGTAACAGCCCGAAGCGACTGGTCACCCGGCACGTCATCCTCATCCATAAAACCCACCAACTCCATCCATGCATGGATCAAGCTCCCGTACCGCATTGCCGAGGTGTCTTGCGAAGCCAGGTCGATCAGCGAGGAAGCGGGGCGCCCCTGTGGCGAACCTTCCGCTGCGCCTGTCGCCTCATCTCCCCGGCCGGCCTGTGATGACGGGCTGACCGTCGGCCAGGACCGCCGGGAACCGCCCGCCGGCTTATCTAGCATCAGCGGTCCGCCCGGTTGGGTCTTTGCTGGCTCGACCGCCTCCGGAGACTTGGCCGCAGATTCCCAGTCACACTCGCCACGCTCGTACAGCACCTGTTCACCCTCAAGTGATTCTTCCCTGTCACATAGCGCATCTCGCAAGATCGAAGCGAAACACAGCCCCTTGCTTGAGACATCGCCCTTCTTCGTCAGCTTGTTCGGCGTCACGATCATGTGCAGCGCCTGGCGCGCCCGGGTCATCGCGACATACAGCGAACAGAGGTCTTCAATCAACCGGTCCGCCCGCTGCGCCTCCGCGGTGCGTTCCAGCTTCTCGTCCAGGGCGCGTATCTTGGCGTCGGGTTTGCGGTACACCACGCAGATCGGCCCGGTCGGGCTGCTGCGTTCGACAAGCATGACCGACCGATCAACCAGCTTGCGGTCCAGCTCCGGCAGCACGACCGTATCGAACTCCAACCCCTTGGCGCCGTGGACGGTCATCACCCGGATCGCCGCCGGGCTGGGCTCGGCCACACTGGCAGACTCCGCCAGGTCTACAAACCAGGAGGGCCTAAGCGCATCGTTCGGCTCGGACCGCTCCGCCAACTCGATCAACTGCGTCAGGCGCTTTAGCGACCTTTCGTCACACGACCCCGCAACCGCACGGGTCCAGTCACTGATCGTCTGTGCGTAACCCCGGGTCAGCAGCGATCGGCGGGCACGCAGCGACGTCTTTCTCACAGCCGCGGGTGTCAGCGATGTCAACCCAACAGCTTCCGCAAGCGGGGAGTTAAAGACATGGAACGCCGAGGCCGTGTCGCCCGGATGGTCCGCCATCACAAAAGCCGACAGCACCGCCATTACCGCCGGCGAATCCGCGACCCGGCTGCCGCCCTCGCCGCTGACCGGCAAGCCCAGCCGACCCAACTCGTAAATCAATCGCGACGCCGTCCTGTTTACACTCACCAGCACGCCGATCGACCCGGCCCCGCCGCTGCGCTCATACAGCGCTTTGACTCGCCGCGCGACATACACCTCATGCGCCCCCGCGGGCAGGGCCACCGTTTCGGGGTCACTGTCATCGTCCACGTTAAAATCCGGGTTGTGCCCGGCGGCCGAGGTCTCCAGCGTGACGTGCCCCGGCAGGTCCTTGGCCGGCTTGTGCGCCTTAAACCCCTTGCGCCAACGGTCGGCCGCCTCGGTGTCGTTGTCGAGAGCCGCGTTGGTCGCAATCCCCGTGAACACCTCGTTGACCGCGTCCAGCACCACGCCGCTGGAACGGTAGCTCACCGACAGGGTCTGCTTACATTCATCTGGCAGGCCAAGTGAATTTTCAAATTCGTCGAACAGCTCGGCGACCCCGCCGCGCCAGCCGTAGATCGCCTGCTTGGTGTCACCGACACAGAACAAACTCCGCGTCCCGTCCGCCGTGGCCACGACCTCTTGGGCGAATGGCTTGAGCACGTCCCACTGCGACAGGCTCGTGTCCTGGAACTCGTCCAGCATCAGGTGCGTCACCCGCCCGTCCAGCCGGTAGTACACGTCCTCCATCAACCCGTCACCGACCGCCGGCAACACCCGCGCCAGCTTGTGGGTCAGGTCGCTGAACAGCAGCACACCCTGCCTGCGACGCAACGCCGAGTAGTGCTCATCAAATCTTCTTAGCAGGCCGTGCGTCGCCTCGGTCTGCTTGGCGACCCGTTGGATCAACACCCCAGCGGCGTGCCCGATCAGCGGCTCGAGCACCGAAACGATCCGGCCCGGAATGGGCTTGTTGTAGTACGTCTCACTGCCTTCACACAGCTTCCCGGCCAGCCCGGTCTTGATGAAGCCCTCCCAGTCGCGCAGCTGGGCCGTGTCGCGGTTGTTAGCGAACGCCGTGAGCCAACGCTTACCGGTTGGCAAAGCGTCTGCCGCCCCAGCCAACGCGCCGAGTGCCGATTGAAGCGCATCTTCATCCATCACACCCAACGGCTTCAGTCCTGACCACACCCCCCGTTCCGGCGCCTCTCGGTAGACCTCGTAAAGATCCGTCACTGTCTTGTCGATCACCTCGGTCACGGACCGCGCCGCGGTATCGTGATGCACCTGCCGAAGCAGCGTCACCAGCGTCGGCAAATCGTCGTCGGCGAGCATCGCCTCGATCGCGTCCTGACGCAGCCGCACCGCGACCGGGTGCATCGCATCAATCAGCTTCGGCTCCGGCGGCAGGTCCAATTCATAGCGGAAACTCTGCGCGATCTTGTTGAAGAACCCGTCGATGGTTGAGATCGAAATCCGGTGCAACGACCCGGTCAGTTTGCGCAACATCGCCCGGCAGTCGCTCTCACTTAGTGGTACGCCCCCTAGTGATGCCGACAACTCCGACCGCTCGCTTTCATCGACCACAGCATCGGCGAGCCGGGTTATGACCCGACCGAGCACCTCGCCGGCCGCTTTGCGCGTAAACGTCGTCGCCAGGATATGGCTGGGGTCGAACCCGTGACGGATCAGGAACAGGTACCGCGTGCTGAGTTGATAGGTCTTGCCGGATCCGGCCGAGGCGCGGATCGTCTGGTGCGGGTGGGTCTCACCCCAGCCCGGGGCGAACTCGTCTATCGGGGTGTGTCCGTGTGTGTGCTGTGTCACAAGCTCTGCCCCCCGTCCACACTCGCGGCGACCACCGCCTGCCTCTGCATCGCCGAGTCAGCGCAGACCCGCTCCAGCCCGTCGGGGTAACGGGGTGCATCACCCGGCGGCCAGAATTTCTGCTCGCGTAGCGCCCGGATCACACCGTCCCGCGTATTCATCGCCTTAGCCAGGTCGTCTTCTTCCCACTTAGCCATCGAGGGGCCAAACCCGTCGTCAGACTTCG
>JAJDCV010000296.1 GCA_029260675.1 Phycisphaeraceae bacterium | reverse complement strand
GGGGGCGGTTGGGGGGGGGGGGGCCCGGGGGGGGGGGGGGGGGGGGGGGGGGCCGCCCCAGCGGGGGGCTGGGGGGGGGCGGCCCGGGGGGTGGGGGGGGGGCGGGGGTTTCGGGCTGCTCTGACATAATAAAACCTCGGTCTGTTGTAGTTCGTGTCGGATGGAGCTTACGCACTTGAAAATACGTATAGTCCCGTTGGTGGATCGGCCAATTCCGCATGTGGGCTACATAATCCGCTGGCACGGGAGCGGGAACCTTAGCCCGTATTTAGAGTTACCGGATCGTGGAGGCGGGGGACTCGGGGGGCTATGATGGCGGGATATGAAGACACACCTGCATATTGACCCGTTCAGCGGGATCGCCGGCGACATGTTCCTGGGGGCCGCGATCGACCTGGGGGCACCGCTTGAGGGTGTTCTGCAAGCGTTGAAGCCCTTGAGCTTCCAGAAGTCGTACCGCGTGACGACCCAGCGGGTCCAGCGCCACGGGATCGGGGCGGTGGATCTGAAAGTCCACACCGAACACGACCCGCATGCTGAAGATCACACGCATCACCATCACCACACGCACTACAGCGACATCATGTCGATGATCGATCAGCTCAATACCCCGGAGCGGGCAAAGGATCGTGCCCGACGGGTAACGACCGTGCTAGCCGAAGCCGAGGCGGAGGTTCACGGGATGCCGATCGAGAAGGTCCATTTCCACGAGGTCGGTGCGGTCGATTCGATCGTCGACATGCTCGGTTCAGCGGTGGCTCTGGAACTGCTGGGCGTGGACACGTTGTCTTGCGGGGCGCTGCCGATCTCGCGCGGCTTCGTCAAGTGTGACCACGGCGTCATGCCTGTGCCAGCACCGGCAACGGCGTACCTGATGCGCGGCCTGCCCACCGTCGGGGTGGACCGTACCGGCGAACTGGTCACACCCACGGGCGCAGCGATCGTCGCGGCCCTGTGCGACTCGTTCGGCCCGCCGCCGGCGGTAACACTTCAAGGCGTCGGGTACGGCGCGGGTGACCGGGAAGACCCGAAGGTGCCTAACCTGTTGAGACTGATGCTCGGTGAGGTCACAAAGCCCGGCAGTCAGACCCCGGGCGACGCGGCGATGCCGTCAACCGCCGCGCAGAATACCTGACCGGCGAGGTGGTATCGGACGTTGGCAGAGCCAGAAAATCGCATGGAGCAACCCCGCCTGTGAAATCCGTCTACATCATCCTGGCTGTGGCCGTACTATTGGTGATTGGTGGGGTTGTCTATTTTATTGGCTTCACCGACGCGCCCACGTCGTTGACCAACGCGGCGGGGCTCAAAACGCAGATCCTACCCAAAGACCTGACGGTGATCGTCAACTCGGGCGAAAAGGATGGCGATGCGGCGGTCTACTATGATCGTGCGATCGTGCTGTATAGCCAACAACGTGGTGTGCCGGCGAAGACGCCGAAGCATGACGAACTGGTTGCCGAGCTTTGCGGTCTCTTGGAGCAGGCGGCAGACGCGGGTCATAAACAAGCGGGGTTCATGGATCGGCACATCCCGGTCAAGATCGGCGCGCAGCCGGACTTCGGGGACGCGGTCGAAGTGATCTACGAGTTGGCGATACAACAGTCTGCCTATCGTTACACCCACGGCGACTCCGAGGGCGCAAGTAAGCTGGCGTTGGCGGTCTGGGTATTCGGCCAAAGGATGTTTGAAGACAACGTGCGGATGTATAACCGGGTCGTCGGGATGGACATGATGGAATCGGCGGGCTCGATGCTATACCCGATGTCGGTGGACACCCCAAACCTGGGCGGCGAGGCGTTGCGGGCATGGTCGGCTGCGATCAGACAGGTCAGGCGGCACTGGCAGCCGAAGCTGGAAGTGGTGATGGGTCTGGACCCGCCAATCGGCGATCTGGTGAATATCGCCCTTCACGACGGGGACCGGATGTTCCGTGTCGAGGCGACGCTGCGTCTTGGGATCCACAAGCACGGGCCCGTCGGCCGGGGCAACCTAAGGGCGATCCAAAACGCCATCCGTGCGGCCGTAGCAAGTGACGACCCGATGCTGGCGGAAGCAGGAAGAGCCGCCGAGGCGTTGACCCTGGAACAAAAACGCCGCCTTTACTGATTGGCTTCTTTTAAGATGCAGCTACTGATCCTGATCGCGATGCTGTGCCTGTTCATCCACGACCAGATACCGGCATTGATCCCCGCGGATCTCATCTGGCCGGCGTTGCTGGCCTTGGTGGTATTGCCTAAGCTCATGATGGCAGGCGGCTTCGCACTGGCGTGCAGGTTGACCCAGCGGGGGCTGTCATCAAAAAGCCCCGCCAGGCACCTGCGTCGGCTGGAGTGGATCGGCGGGGTGTTCCGCCTCGCAAGTGTCGTACTATTCGTGTTGGACCTGCAACTAGGTCTGCTGATCTATGTACGTGAAGCCATCGAAACACTGACCGGCATCAACACCCCGGTCATGGTGGATGAATTATTGGCCCTGCTGCCGACGTTGTTGCTATGGGGTCTTGGGTGGTGGGCGTATTACCCGATCGATCGTCGGCTGCGTGAGGCGGCGATGATGCGCCGATTCGACCAGGGCTTGCCGGTCTACCCGATGTGGACCCGGTTGCAGTATGTGCTTTCCCAGTACCGCTACCAGGTGGCGCTACTGCTGGTCCCGTTGCTGTGCGTGCTCGCCTGGTCGGAGACGGTTGAGTTGGCGGGAATGAGTGGGCGGGTTTGGGTTTCGTCCCAAACGGAGCCGTGGTGGATGCTCGGCGGGTGTGTCACGATCTTCCTGTTCTCACCGCTGATGATCCGGATGATCTGGGACACCGTTCCGTTGCCTGATGGCGAACTACGCCGACACCTCTTAACCATGTGCAAGACTCACCGGGTGCGTGTGCGGGAATTGCTGCTGTGGCGGACGTA
>JAJDCV010000295.1 GCA_029260675.1 Phycisphaeraceae bacterium | reverse complement strand
GCTGTCGCTGGGCAACCTGATGGTCATCGCGCCGTCAAAGCTGCATCCGCTTTGGATGACGCCGATCTCGTCGCTGCTGTTCCTGATGTCGGCGATCACGGTGGGCTTCCCGATGATCATCTTCGAGTCGCTACTAGCGTCACGGTCGCTGAAGCTCAGGCCGGAGATGGATGTGTTGAAACCGCTGGCGCGTTTCGTGCCGGTGTTCCTGGGTCTTTACCTGGTGCTGAAGGTCGGTGACCTGCTGGTGCGCGGCTCGTGGGGGTATCTGTTCGACGGCTCCACCGAGAGCTTCGCGTGGCTGGCGGAGGTGGGCTTGGGCGTGTTGATGCCGATGGTGATGCTGCTGACCGTGCGTGTGAGAAGATCGCCGAGCCTGCTATTTGTGTCGGCGACGCTGGTCGTGCTGGGGGTGGTCTTGAACCGTGTCAATGTATTCCTGATCGGATACCGACCGCCGTACGCCGACGGCCCGTACTTCCCGTCCATCACGGAGATATCGGTGACGATCGGTCTTATCGCCATGCTGATACTCATTTACCGTGCCTGCGTGATCTACCTCCCGGTGATCAGCCACCCGGCGAAGGAAGAGGCGGCGTGAGATGAGTGCCTATACCGTGCCCAACAGACGTGCCGTTCGTCTTGCGGCGTACATCACCGCCGGTGTGGTCGGGTGGGTGGCGGCGATGAGTTGGGCGATCCCGGCGGCGGCGGAAACAACTTCGGAGCCGCCCGACGTCGTGATGCTTGACGAGTTGGAGGACCTTTACGAACCGGTCCCGTTCGAGCACCGTCTCCACGCCGAGATGGCGGAGATCTGGGGCGGATGCGAGACGTGCCACCACCGCACCCCAAACGGTCACACCAAGTCCGGCCACCCCGCGACCAACGGCGAAGCGGCGCACACACAGGACGAGGCGGCAGAAGTCCCCGCGTGCAAATCATGCCACCCAGTCGGCGAAGACAACACCGACATCCGCATGCCGTCGTTGAACGCGGCGTACCATCGGCAATGCCTGGACTGTCACAGGGATTGGGACCACGAAAAAAGTTGCGTGGTCTGTCACGAGCCCAAGGAGGGCGCCGCGACACCCGGCGTGATGCCCACGCCGGACGTCATCCTTGGCCGGATGCACCCCCCGACCGAGCCACCGACGGTCAAGGTCTACGAGACACGTTATACACCAGCGGCCGGCGGGCTGGTGACCTTCCGGCACGAAGAGCACGTCAAGAATTTCGGATTCAAGTGCGTGGAGTGTCACCGACGCGACACCTGCGCCAGTTGTCACAGCGAGGATGGCGCCGATGGCCGGCGAAAGCCTCTCGTGCCCGCTGAGTCCTGGCGGCTCAGCCATGAGCCATGCCTGTCGTGCCACGACCACCAGACCTGCAACCACTGCCACCACAAGAGTGAAGGTGATTCACAGCCGACCTTCGAGCACCGGATGACCGGACAACTGCTGGATCAGGATCACGAAAACCTGTTGTGCCGGAGCTGTCACGGGGAAGTGAAGTTCACGGCGATCCCGACGTGCGGGGATACCGACTGCCACGAATCGCCGGAGCTGGCCTCGTTCCCTGATGACCGGCCCGGCGAGCGGATCGCGTCGGTCCTGCCAACGATCCGACGCCAGACGATGGCGACCGTTTACGGCGTCGCGCCCCGCAACGGACACGCCGAGCTGACTAAGGCCACCGACACCATCGTCAACGAAACGGCCCCACCTCCAACAGTCTTGCCGCGCACACGCATGACCACTGTCGAACGCCCGACCACCATAACCCAAAGCTGCGTAACCGATGAGTGCCACGCAGCGATCAAGTCATACGATGTGGTACACGGACCGGTCGCGATCGACGCCTGCGGGGTTTGCCACGAATCCATAGACGAAGGGGAGCACCTCTTCGCGATCGTGCGCGACCGGCAGGAGTTGTGCACGTACTGCCACGAGTTTGACGTGGATGCGATGCCGGTCGTCCACACACCCACGAAGGAGGGCGAGTGTTTGGGGTGTCACAACCCACACGGGGGGCACGACCGCTCCATAACACGTGAAGCATCGATCGAGCTGTTGTGCAACCGCTGCCACGAATCGATGACGGCGCAGAATGCGTTCCTGCATTCCCCGGTCGGTGATGGGTACTGCGTGTCGTGTCACTCGCCACACGCCTCGAAGTACCCCATGCTGCTCGATGCGATCGGCCCCGACCTCTGCCTGACGTGCCACGATGAGTTTGGGCAACAATTGGACCAGGCTAAATTTGTACATGAAGCGCTGGACGAACAATGCACACGCTGCCACGACGCACACGGATCGGCGTTCCCGGCTTCGTTGGCTGCGCCGGGGTCTGTGCTGTGCTTTGATTGCCATGAAGAAACAAAGGTCAAGATGGCGAATGCTGATTACACCCACAGCGCCGCAACCGAAGACCGCGAGTGCATGACCTGCCATACACCGCACGGGGGCAATATGGCATCACTCATGCGCGACTTACCGGTCCGGATCTGTGTGGAGTGTCACGGCGAGCCGATCGTGACCGCGGACGATCGGGTGATTGGCGCGGTCAGTGAGGTCATGTCAGAGGATCTCTATAAGCACGGCCAGATCGGCGACGGCGAATGCAGCGGGTGTCACGAGTCCCACGGCGGCGAGCGAGCGATGTTCCTGACCGGTGATTACCCGGCGGGTTACTACGCGAAATACAGCGAAGACTCATTCGGGTTGTGCTTCCAGTGCCATGAATCGGAGTTGGCCACACAGCGAGAAGTGACCATCGCGGAGGACGCACCGACGAAGTTCCGAAACGGCGAACTCAACCTGCACTACCTGCACGTCAGCAGCGGGATCGGCCGGAGTTGTCGTATTTGCCACAACACACACGCGGGCGAGAACGCACGACTGGTACGAACCGTCGTGCCGTATCAGAAGTGGGAGGCCCCGCTGGAACTCACGGTCACCGAGTCCGGCGGGCGGTGTATCACCGGGTGCCACTTGCCGTTCTCTTACGACCGGGATACGCCTGTACCGTTTGCGAAGCAGCGGGAAGCGGGGGAGCAGATGCGGCGTGTCCGGGCCGGTCAACCCAGCACGATCGAGACCCGATGGAAAGGCACGGACATGCTTGGCGCAAAGGTGTCGGTGCCTCATGAAAGCCGAACGACACTCATGTTGTTCATGCGTGCCGAGCCGGGCGACGACTTAGCGGCGGTCGATGCGCTGCGAAAAGCGATCCCGGCACACGATGAACTGCAGGTGGTGCTGGTCCTTAAGGGTGAGTTGGCAATCGAGCGCACCGACGCCATCCGGGGTGTGAATGATTTGTCCTGGCATATTGTCCTTGATGAACAGGCACTGATCACCGCTGCGCGGATCAAGGCCCGGCCGATCGTTCTGGTCATCCGCCCGGATGGCCGAGAGATAGCGCGCATTGGTGGGGCTCCGCAATCCCTGGCGCTGAAGTTGCAAGCCTATATCGACCTCGCGCGGCAGGATGAGATGGTGGGCCCGACGCTGCAGCCACTTCAGCCCGGTGTCATCGGCCGACATCCAGGCGTCGAACCCGATCAGTACCTCCGCGTCGCACGCCAGTTCATTGCCGACGGGGCACCCCAGCAGGCCGAGCAGGTGTTGCACGAGGCCATCGAGATGCATCCCAACGAGGGGGATCTCTATGCGGAACTCATAAGCCTATTGATCGACACCGCACGGTCAGAAGACGCGATCATGTTGCTCGATCGGTTGCCAGGGGGCGTGATAGATCAACAGGTATCGGCTCTGCTGCGGGCGCGAGCCTACATCGAGCTCCAGCGTTGGGAAGAGGCACGGGACCTTTCTAGTGAATTACTCGTGTCCGACCCCGACCTACGCGAGGCGCACCATCTGATGGGACTGATCCACCAACACAACAGTGAATGGCGCGAAGCGGCCGAGAGTTTTCTTCAGGCACTCGGCCCAGAGCGTTAGCGGCATGGGCCGGTATTTTGGAGGTTGGGGTGATTATGGCGGGGTACAAGTAGATTGTCTTCTGCCGGGCCCATATCGAGTTACGTTCGAAAGTCTCCACTATGCCAAGCCGCTTCATTAACCCACTACTCCTGCTGTTGGTCACCGCCAGCCGAGGTCATTTGGCCAAGCAGATCCAGTACCTCAAGGCCGAGAACGAGGTCCTCCGTGCCCGGCTGCCTGAGCATATCCGAACCACGCCTGCGGAGCGGGCCAAGCTGTTGAAGTTTGGCAAGCCGCTGGGCTCGGCCATCCAGGACCTCATCACCATCGTCCACCCCCGGACCTTCGCCCGCTGGGTGGCCAGAGAATCCGGGCAGATTCAGCCCCGGTCGCTGCGGCGGAGGCGAACTCCGGAGCAGATCCGGGCCCTGGTTATCCGGATCGCCCGTGAGACCGGCTGGGTTACACGAGAATAGTGGGCGAACTGCGTAAACTCCATATCCGCAAGATCAGCCGGGGCACGGTTAAGAACATCTTGGCCGCAAATGACATCGAGCCAGCGCCCACCCGCCGGGGCCTGGCCTGGGCGGAGTTCATCGAACGCCACACCCAGACGCTCTGGGCTTGCGATTTCTTCTCCAAGAATGTCTGGACGCCTCTGGGAATGAGGCGGTTCTATGTGCTCGTTTTCATCCACATCGGCAGTAGACGGGTGCATGTGGCTGGGATCACGGACCGTGCTAACCGCGACTGGATGGGCCAGCGGGCGCGGGAGCTGGTGACTTATTTCCGGGGGCGGGGGCAGGCCGAGCTGCCGACGATGGTGTTCCGGGACCGGGATGTGAGGTTCACCAGGCAGTTTGATGCGATCCTCAAGGCGGCCGGTGTGCCGATGTAAAAACTGACTCCCGGCTCACCGAATCTCAATGCCTATATCGAACGCTGGATCCAATCGATCAAACACGAGTGTCTGGATCACTTCATCGTAGCGGGGGCTGGATTCGATTTGACTAATCAGGTCCATAGTCTGGAATTTCAATATCGCAAGTGCTTGTGATTATGTCTCTTACCGGTTTATCATTGACCCGGCTCGGCGTTGGCTTTCGCAAAGGCTTGGAGACAATGGTACTATTTTGGTTGACCAAGTGTTCTTAATTGAGTACGCTCAATTCATCGGGTTCGTTGCATCGGCCAAATGATCGGGGGCCAAATGCCGGATGGGAACAGACAGCTAAGCGACTCGGGTATGACCATCATCGACGTATTGGTCGCCTGCGCGGTACTAGCGCTGGTCGGCTGCATGGTTCTCCCTGCCCTCTCCAAGGAACGTGACGACGCCCGTATCGCCCAGTGCGCCGAACACCTCAAGCAACTCGGACAAGCGGCCCATCAGTATGCGGCAGATTTCGAGGGCAAGTTTTTTTATAATCGGTCAAGGACCAGCGATCACAAAAGACAGCACAGGCCGGAAATTGCGGGGATGTGGTATGACCCAAACCGTGCAGGTCGTTACATAGATGGCAAATTGATGTATTACCCTTGGCATGGGCCAAGTGCTGATGTTCTTAATGAAAAACCACCAGAAGAACGGCCTGCAGATTGGCCACACGCCGGTCTTGGTGGCGGTGTCTTCGTTTGTCCATCGGACGCAGAAGAATCGGGTCGTTCTTATGACATGAACTACTGGGCTGGTAACGGTTACTCATTGCATCCTGACGAGGAGATAGATTACACGAATGGTGAATTGTTTGATACGACATCTGATGGGCTCGATCAGTTACTTTTGTTTACGGATGTAATGG
>JAJDCV010000294.1 GCA_029260675.1 Phycisphaeraceae bacterium | reverse complement strand
TCGCCGAACTCGGCGGGGAAAGGCCGGATCGCCAGGTGCTTGTAGTGCGCATCCGGCGCGGCCGGGGTGGCGTCGGTGATGATCCGGGCATCCAACGCGGTCGCCCCGGCGGGCGTGACCAGAAGCGGATTGATATCCAACTCAAGAATATTCGGCGTCTCGGCGACCAGGTACGACAGATGGATCAGCACCTCGATCAGGCTATCCACATCAACCGACGGCCGACCCCGGTAGCCGGTCAGCAACGGCCAACAACGAAGTGACTCGAGCATCCGACGCGCCAGGTGCTCGGTCAACGGCGGGATCCCAAGCACCCGGTCCGCCAGCACCTCCGCCGTGACTCCGCCCATGCCCGCCAACAGAACCGACCCGAACACCGGGTCTTTCTTGACCCCAAGGATCATCTCCACGCCGTCACGCCCCCCGATCATCGGCTGCACCGACACGCCCTGGATCACCGCGTCCGGCCGAAGCCGTGAAGCCGACGCCTCGATCCGCGCAAACGCGCCACGCACCGCCTCGGCATCTTCCAATCCCAACGCTACGCCACCGACATCCGTCTTGTGTGTGATCTGCGGCGAGCGCACCTTCATCACGACCGGATACCCCATCGCGTCGGCGAGCGCCACCGCCTGATCCGCATCCGCGGCCGGTTCCGCCATCGCCACCGGGATGCCGAAGTCCTGGAACAAACGCTTCGAGTCAATCTCGCTGAGCGTCGCGTCGGGCATATCGGCAAGCGGCCCGCCGACCCGCTTGGAACCCAGCCCCTTGATCGGCACCACGCCTGGGGTCTCGTATAGCGTTTCGATGTTCTTCGCGTATGAAATCAGGTGCATGAACCCGCGGATCGCACGCTCGGGGCTGGGGTACGACGGCACGTTGTGACGGGTCAGCGTCGCTCGGCCGTGCTCGACCGACCGGCCACCCAGCCACGCGCCAAGCACCGGCTTGCCCGATTGGGTAGATACTTCGCCGATCCTGTCGGCCGTCTCACTGTCGTCGGTCATCGCCTGCGGTGTGAGGATCACCAGCAACGCGTCCACGCCCGGGTCTTTCAGCACGATCTCGGCCGCGTCGGCGTAGCGCTGGCTGGTCGCGTCACCCAGCACGTCCACCGGGTTGCCACGCGACCAGGCCGACGGCAGGCACCCGTTGAGTTGTTCGATCGTCGCCGGTTCGAGTTCCGCCAACTCGCCGTCCCGCGCCAGCAGCGCATCGGTCGCCATCACACCGGGCCCGCCGGCATTGGTCACGATCGCCAGCCGGCCACGTCGCGGTGGCTTCTGCCTGCCGAGCAACTCCGCGCAGTCAAACAGGTCGTCGATCTCAAACACACGCTCGATCCCCGCTCGGCGGAAGGCCGCGTCGTGCACGTCGTCGGCGCCCATCAACGCCCCGGTGTGCGACGCCGCGGCCGCGGCCGACTGCGCAAAACGCCCCGCCTTGTACGCGATGATCGGCATGGTCCGTGTGAACGCACGAGCAGCGGAAACGAACCGCCGGGCATCCACGATCGATTCGATATACAGGATCAACGCCTTGGTCCGCGGGTCCTGCCCGAAATAATCGATCAGGTCCGGGAACCCCGTGTCCATCATGTTCCCGACCGACACGAAGTGCGACAGCCCGATCCCCTTCTTCTGCGCCCAGTCCAGCACGCTCGTACCCAGGGCCCCGGACTGCGAGATGAACGCGATGTGCCCGTCCCCGGGCATCCCCACCGTGAAACTCGCGTTGAACCCCAGCCTCGGCGTGATCACCCCAAGACAGTTCGGCCCAACCACACGCATATCGTTTTGACGTGCGACCTCAAGGATCTCCAACTCAAGCGCCAAGCCCTCGTGCCCCGTCTCACGGAACCCCGCGCTGATGATCAGCACCCCCTTGACCCCCGCCTGGGCGCACTGCCTGACCACGCCCAACACCGTCGGCGCCGGCGTGCAGATCACCACCAGGTCCGGCGTGCTGGGCACCTCCAACACGCTCGCATACGCCGCGATCCCCTGCACCGATTCCCGCTTGGCGTTCACCGGGTACACCACCCCATCAAACCCCGCGCCGATCATGTTGCGCAACACCGCGTATCCCACGCCGTGCGGCGAGTCGCTGGCGCCCACCACGGCCACCCGCTTGGGCTTGAAAATCGAATCGAGATTTCGGATACTCACGGGATATCCAAAAAAGTGTTGACAGTCTTTTGATTATAGCCGGCCTAACCCCGATGTCCACCCTGACGGCTTAGACTTTGTAGAGTTGGGCTTACCGGCCGTCGTCGACCGTAACCGTCAACGGCACGGTCGCGCCCTCGTCGCCGGGATCGACCGAGCAGCTACCGGGGGCGTTTTCGATGTGCAGCTTCTGGACACGGTGCTCGGACCAGTCCGTGACCTGCAGGTCCGGCGCGTCTTCGCCGTCATGCACCTTTAATAGGTTGTACCCGTTGTCGCGCTGGGCCGGAACAAAACCCGAATCGCGGATCAACTGACACAACACCGGCTCGTTCAAACAG
>JAJDCV010000293.1 GCA_029260675.1 Phycisphaeraceae bacterium | reverse complement strand
GATCGACGCCGAGTTCTTCTCCGATCTCGATCATCTTTGAGCTCTTGCGGAAGACCTTCATCCCACCGGCCGACAGATCAAACACCTCGCCAAACAGGCTGGTGGCGTGCTGGTTGCATAATCGCGGGCTTCGCCGCTGTTCCGACGGATTGGACGGTTTGTGATCGGCCATGTCTCCCGGATCGGCCCTCATCCTGCCGGGCTTGACCTATAACATGGCTCGGGCTGTCAAACCGTCGGGCCTGTGCCGGTTAGGACGGTCGTCGGTCCCGAATCATGCCAACAAACCGAACCCAAACAGCCCAACGCCCCAGGCTCGGGGGTATTGACCAAGGCATCTGAAGTCGCGGGGTCCGCATTCCAGTCCCCTAAAGCAGTAGGGTTTTAGAAGGTGGGCCGTGGCTCACCGGCGTGTTCATAGGAACCACACTCGGCACAAATTGAATCGCTGAACGAAATCGGCGCAAAGAAAAGACCGGCCCGAAGGCCGGTCTTTTTACAGGAGATGTTGGCAAACGGCCTAGGCCCCTTACAAACAAACTAAGTCTATTCAGCGACGCCGGAGCATCGCCAGGCCGCCTAGGCCCAGCAGGGCCAGCGATGCGGGTTCGGGGATGACGGACACGTCATCGACGTAGATCAACTGGTTGGGGCCAGCGCCGAAGCTCTGGATCGCGTAGACCACGCGGGCCGTGTCCGCGCCGGCGGGGGCGGTGTCGGTCAGCGACCACGGCGTGTAGGCGCTGGTGAGCGCCGGGACGAAGTTACCCGTGCGGGAGATCTCGATGTTGGCCACGGAGTCGCGCCACTCGATGCGGATCTCGGTGCCACCGGCATCGACGCCCAGGTCCTTGGCCCAGCCGGAGAACGTCACGCTGGTGCCGCCGATAATGGCCGCGTCCTGGAAGACACCCGCGAAGGTGTTGGCCAGGTTGTCGATCTGCAGGGTCAGGTGGTTGGCGCCGCTGAGGGGCATAACCGACTCGATCGCCGAGAGGGTCGGCAGGCCGACACCGGTCCCGCCGAACGGCTGCCATTTGCCGACACCCGAGCCGTCGTCGACCATCGGCGCGGTTTCGAAGCCGCCGTTGGTCAGCAGGTTGGCCGAGGCAGGCGTGGCCGTAACCAATGCCAGGCCCAAGGCCGCTGCCGCCGTACTCGCTAACAATTTCTTCATTGCCATTCTCCCTTTCCCAAAAATGTACGAGATGCCGTAGAGACACCTTCTAGAATTACAGCCCTCGCTCGCGCGAGTGGTTGTGTACCAATGTTAATCATAAACCCACTTGAACACGGGTCAATAGGTTTTTAATTGATGTAACTTAGTTTCCCGCGCCATCACTGTTACATTCAGAAATGAGTGGGATTCCAGCGGAATAGCTGTGTTTAGCGGGCAGATATAGCCCGTTGGGATATGCTTAAAGGGGGCCGTATAACGTGATTAATCTGCCCAAATTCACACGTGGTTCCTTTCGGCGTAGCGCCAGGGTCAGGTCGTGTGATTCAATCGATTAGTTTTCCTCGCTTCAAGCACTTGGTGTGCTATCCTTTCGTAAAAGATCGGCTGCTGGTGGTGGTCTTGCTGGCGGGTAGAAAGTAATAAATTGTCAGTCAAACAAACGCATGTATCAATCTGTATGTTTTGCGCTGTTGTGTACGCTTGCACGGAAAGCGTATCAGCGGTTACGTTCATGGACGTCACGGCCCAGGCCGGGATCAATCACGTCCAGTCGACCGCGGCGGCTAACGCGGGGCTCCCCGGCACCACGTTTATGACCGGCGGGGTTGCCGCGGGTGATTACGACAACGACGGGCTGACCGACCTGATCTTCACGCGATTCGGCGACACCGACATCCTCTACCGCAACCTCGGCAACGGCACGTTCAACCCCCTGACCACCGTGGCCGGCTTCAACACAGCCACTCCCACTAACGGCGTCGTCTCGGGTGACATCGACAATGACGGCGACCTGGACCTGTACATGACCGGCGGGGTCCAGGCGACACGGAACTACCTCTACCTCAACGACGGGAACGGCGTCTTCACCGACGCGGGTTCCGCCAACCCCGCCACGCTTGACAACGGCATGTTTCGCAACGGGCCAGGCTCCAGCTTTGCGGATTACGACCACGACGGTTACCTCGACCTGATGACCTCCGACTGGGGGACACTTGCCACCAACAGCCAAGCCCGTCTATTTCACAACCTGGGCACCGCCAATCCGGGTGTCTTCGAGGACGTGACCACCGCGGCCGGCATCGACGTCTACCGCGGAACGCTCAGCCGGCGGTTCGCCCCGCGCTTCGTCGACCTGGACCGCGACGGCCACATGGACATGACGATCGTCTCGGACTTCGAGACCAGCCAACTCTTCTGGAACAACGGGGACGGGACCTTCACCGACGGCACGCTCCCCGCCAACGTCGGCACCGACTTCAACGGCATGGGGACCACCTTCGCGGACTATGACGGCGACGGCGACCTGGACTGGTTCATCACCAACATCACCGCGGCGCCCGGTGTCATCAGCGGCTTCGGCGGCTGGAACCGGCTGTACCGGAACGAGGGCGACCGGACTTTCACAGATGTCACCCAGGAAGCGGGCGTCCGCGACTCCCGGTGGTCCTGGGGCACCAGCTTCTTCGACGCCGACAACGACGCCGACTTCGACCTCATCGCGACCAACGGCTACAACGGAGAAGGATTCGATAACGACCGGACATTCCTCTGGCAGAACGACAACAATGTGTTTACCGACGTCTCAGACACTTCGGGTATTACCGACACCGGGCAGGGCCGCGGACTTGCACACCTCGACTACGACAAC
>JAJDCV010000292.1 GCA_029260675.1 Phycisphaeraceae bacterium | reverse complement strand
CGCGTCGGGCTACGAGACGGATCAACCGGACGCCCAGACAGACCCCAAGGCCGCCGCCGAATTCGCCCAGCGCCGCCGGGCGAGCCTGCGCGGCCGGCCGATCGGCTGGTCGGCGTTCAACACCGCGCGGATCGAAGCGGGCTCGCCGATCTTCCACGTCGACTTCGGGCACGACTCGCTCCCGGCGGAGACCGGCCTGCTCGATCAAGCCGTCAGCTTCACCAAGGGCTGTTACCTCGGACAGGAGATCGTCGCGCGGATGAAGAGCCTGGGGCATCCCAAGCGCGCGCTGGTCGGCCTGCGTGTGCAAGGCGACCTACTGCCCGTCGCCGGCGCACAGGTCACCGAACCCGTCGCAGACGACAAGGCCGATGGCACCGACACGCACTCACCCGCCGCGACGCATAAGATCATCGGCGGGGTCACCAGCTCGGCGATCTCACCGCTGCTTGGGCACGTGCCGGTGGTGTTTGCCGTGATGAAGTGGGGCCAGCATACGCCCGGCACCCAGGTACTCGTCCCGGCTGAGGGCGGGCTCGTACCGGCCAACGTTCAGGGCCTGAGTTTCCTCGATCAATCGGCCAAGTGAGCGGGAACCCCCATACGCCTAGCCCACCAAGGCGGTCAATGCCGCGCATGTAGGTATAGAGTCCGATAGTCCTGAGGGTAAAACCCGATGCCTCAGGGTGCTGATTCAAACACAGATCCGAGACATGCCGTGGTATCCTGATGTTGTTGATATGTCGCTCACCGCGCCGATAAATATCAGGGAACAACATCACGGAGCTCGGCCAATCATGAAGCAGCAGGCGTACCAGATCGAACGGGACCGCCGGGTTTTGGTAGCGCGTCCCAAACGTGCCGAATGCTCCGGTGCAGACATCGCCTCACTGGTCGTCGAGCTTAGCCGACGGATCGAGCAAGGCGAAGCCGACAGCGTGGTGGTCGAGCTGAGCAACGTCCAGCACATGGACTCCTGCTGCCTGGGCAGGCTCATCGTCCTGCACCAGCGCGCCCGCGTCGCCGGGGGGTCCGTCGCCCTGGCGCGTTGCCAGCCCAACGTCGAGTTCCTGTTCACCATGACCCGGCTGGACAAGGCGCTGGGTATCTACAACACGACCGAGGACGCCATCGCCGAGCTTCGCGACAGACGGACCCGGGTCGTCCCGCCTCACGCACGCCGCCGCACCCAGGATGACCTTACACGCCGAAAGCCCCACGGCTATGCCCCCATGCTCACGGCCCTGCTAAAAGCCCACAAGCGATTCAACACCCCACAGCCGATCGCTCAGGAACTCCCGCGGCTCCCCGGCCAACACCACTGAAGTCCACGGCATTAAACCCACGGGCATGACCGCCTGACGGACCCACCGCCCGGGTATGCCCGGAAACGCCGACGGTATCGATCGTAACGCCTGGGGACCCGCGCGCGGATAGAGAATTCAGATAGCTTTGGCTACAAGCCTCAGGCACCGCCTCGCCCATCCGATAAGAAAACAAGTGACGTAACGTAGTAACGAGGGTGTGGAGATTCATCATGCTCCCCGATGGCTTCGAAATCGAGCAGGCCGGCCAACTCGTCACGGCACACCTGCGCGCCGCGGAAGTCGCGCACGCCGATATGCAGGAACTGGTGCAGGAGTGCGCCGAAAAAATCCGCTACGACAACGCCCAGAACTTCATCTTCGACCTCGAAGACGTCGAGTTCCTCGCGTCCGCCTGCATCGGGTCACTCGTCGAGTTCCTCCAGGAGGTCGAGCACTGCCGCGGGCAGATCGCCCTGGTCAGCTGCCAGGACAACGTCTCGTTCCTCTTCAAAGTCACACGGCTGGACCAGGTCTTTGGCATGTTTGACGACCTGGAAGAGGCGGCTGAGAGCTTCTAAACCCGCCCCCCCCACCACCACAAGCCCACGCGGGTAACGCACGCCCCCTGTTTAGCCGAACCTTCAGTAGGCGGCCAAACGTGCGCGAGTGCAAGGGCCGCCCAGGTACTACGAGCACACATTATCGGGTGGTGACCCATGGACAACAACCAGAATCAAAACGGACCGGGTAACCCCTCGGACACCCGCTCCCCCAAGCGCCGATCGATCAAAACCTTCTTCAAGATCGTCGTGACGCTGGTGCTGTTTTTTGCGGTCGCGACCGCGATCGTCGTCTTCCTCGCGCGCTCCGAGCCGGCCTACTGGCAGGAGAACCAGACGTTCCTACGCGGATCCTCGCCTAAGCAGATCGAACAGCTCGCCGAACAGGTCGACGTGCAACTGCAAGCCCTGGCAAACCTCGGGTTTGGCGGTGCGCAAGATCAGGCGGACGTGCCGACGGATATCGACGGCGCAGCCAAGGCCAAACTCGAAGACATCCACATCAACACCGATCAGACAATCACACTCACCAACGACCAGATCGCCGCCGTCGTGCAGACGCGGGTTGATCAGTGGATGAGCGATCGCGGGTACGTCAAGCCGACCGAGATTACCGACCCGATGGTCGCCGTCGACTCCGGTAAGCTGGTGATGGCATTTAAGCTCCAGCTCGGCGGGATATCCCAGGTCATCTCAGGCAAATTCGACCTGACCATCCGAAACGACGGCATGGCCGAACTCTCGATGAGCAGCTTCCTGGTCGGCAAACTCCCGGTCCCCGCCAAAGCCATCGGCGAACACCTGCGCAATCAGTCCGGCGGCGACCAACGCGCGGTCCAAGTCGGCCAGTGGCTGGAAAAACTCCAGCACATGGAGTTCCGACCCGTCATCGAACTCGAACACCGCCGCCGCGCCCGCGTCCAGGATTACAAAATCCTCAAAGACAGCCTTGAACTGACCGTCCGCATCCAGGACCACAAGACCTACAAAGCCATGAACCGGGCGCTGGCGGGCGTGACGGTGGATTGATTTAGGCCGCCGCAACACAAGAGGGATCTTTGCCGCAAGTAAACGCGGATGAACACAAGTAGGTCCGCCTTTGGCTCCCGCCTGACATCATCAATCACCCATCACAATTCATAACCTGCCCCGCCCCCACTCTACCCCCAGCCCCGGGCTCCACCCGGGGATCTCCCTCCGACATAATCGTCGGCTACGGGTCTAAACCGTCCCCCATCACGATCGCTTGCGCCGGCAACGGTCCAAACCCCAGGTGAGCGCCAATAAACCCACTGTTCCCGGCTCGGGGACGGTCGCGACGAAGATCCCCTCAGTATCGTCGGTGAATTCAAGGCGAAGAACGAGTTGGCCTGCGTCGTTGAAACTTGAGGCCCGACCATCCTCACCGCCAGAAAAATTGACCAGATCGATGAGGCTAATGGTGCGGAAATCGTCAATCAACGGGCTATCATTGACATCGAACAGATCGCCTGTCCGTGCTATCAATTTGAGTTGGCCGTTGGGGTCGGTCGCCCAGATTCCGTTTTGATTCGTGGCGTTCACCCCCGGGCCTGTGAGTAAGCCACGGGAAGCGATTTGGCCCGAACCGTTGAGCACTGAGTCCACAGCGAAGGCTTTGAAGCGCACGCCCGCGTCGGTGCCTGGCGCGTGATCGCCTGCCCTGACGATTAAGCTCGGCAAGCCTGAAGGATCCCCCAACCATATGCCACTGCTATTCGTTTCGTCTACGCCCGGGCCGGTAAGCCAACCCTTGAACGATATCTGGCCCGCACCGTTTAACAAGAAACCCGTGAAGGTGCGGAACCTCACACCCGCCGTCGTACCCGGTGCGGCATCACCCGTCCGAACAATCGGGCTCGTCAAGCCGCCCTCCGTTAACCATAAGCCATCTTCCCAGTCGTTTACTCCCGGGTCGGTAAGGATGCTGCGGAACGCAATCTGGTCTGCGTTGTTGATCCGGGGATTTACAATAAGATTGTATGACACCCCCAACGGAGAACCCGGCGCGGGTTCGATAGCACGGACAACCAGGCTCAATGAACCGTCTACATCTGACCAGATGCCGGTGTCATTGGAAGGGGTCACCCCTGGGCCAAGGAGGAAGCTGAAGAACGCGGTCTTGCCCGCATCATTAAGAAGCATGGGGGTGAAGTGCTCGAAGCCGCTAAGCACCACACCCGGCCCCGTACCCGGTGCATGGTCGCCCGATCTCACTATCAGTCTCAATGAACCCGATCCCTCCGACCAGATACCAGCATTATTCAAGCCGTCCACGTCTTGGCCAACCAGATCAGCGACGAATGCTGTCTGGCCCGCGCCGTTGAGTACCAGATCAATAAAGTTTGCGTACACGACGCCTGGGCCCGTGTTCGGGGCTGCATGTCCCTCACGTGCGATCAGGCCTAAGGAACCGCTACCTTCAGACCAGATGCCCACATCGTTGGAATTGTCTACACCCGAACCGGTAAGGACACCGCGGAACGCGATCTGTCCTCTATCGTTCAGCAAAGGGCTGTTAGAGACAAAAAATGCGCTAAAATTCACGCCCGGCTTCGTACCCGGCGCGGCATCGCCAGACCGCGCGATCACGCTTAACGTGCCTCCACCCTCTGACAATATTCCGAGTCTGTTGGAGTCATCGATGCCGGGTCCGCTAAAACGCCCATTGAATGCGGTCTGACCTGCCGCGTTAATTACGGGGTGCGTACTGCCAAATCCACTAAATACCACGCCCGGGTCCGCACCGGGGACCGCATCACCGATCAGCGCGACGGTTCTGTATGTGACAGCTGCTGGAGCGGCCAGATCACTCAATAAAGTCAGGCCCGCCACGGCAGAACCGATAGCGCACTTCTTGAGCGTCTTTCTGGTCATGGACGTGCCCTCATGATATTCCGACTATCGACCTGAATGGGTATGGACCCCGAAACTATCCAGAACAGAAATTACGTACAGCTAATAACCCACACCTATCCCGCTTGTCATGCACCGGGTTTAGGATTACTAAATGATGACCGATAACCTTGCCGAACTTAATAGAAGTGTGATCCAAACTGGATCGTTCTACTCAAACCCATGCGTCGACACGAAATGCCCAGGCTCCCCGGGGACTTCCTGTAACGGTGGGCGGTCCAGGAGGCTTTGGCGGGTGATGTGGGTGACGCCGTCTTCGGTGTGTTCGTCGGGGCCGGACGATCCGGGGGCGGTGTGTGCGGCGGGTTTCCCGTTGTCCTTAAACAAGTGGATCGGGCTGGGGACGTCGCCCTCGAGCATGATGCGCTGTTTCTTCCCGGTTGGGTCGGGATTGGGGGCGGCACTCAGCAGGGCGCGGGTGTAGGGGTGAAGCGGGTTTCTATACAGCGTGTCGCGGTCGGCCAGCTCGACGATCCGGCCCAGGTACATCACCGCCACCCGGTCGCAGAAATGTTCGACCACCGCGAGGTTGTGCGCGATGAAAAGGTACGACAGGCCGAACTCGTCCTGCAGGTCGGCCAGCAGGTTCAGGATCTGCGACTGGATCGAGACGTCCAGCGCGCTGACGGGCTCATCACAGACAACGAACTTCGGCTCGAGCGCCA
>JAJDCV010000291.1 GCA_029260675.1 Phycisphaeraceae bacterium | reverse complement strand
TGGCTGGGCGGATCAAGCGGGCGTTGGCTGACGGGCTGCCCCGCAAAGTCCGGGTGGTCGGGGAGGTCAGCAACCTGTCGGACCGGACGCACTGGTTTTTCAGCCTTAAAGACGACGGCGCGGCGATGCGTTGTGTGTGTTTCGCCAGCCACGCCCGACAGGTCGGGTTCCCGATGCGCGACGGGATGCAGGTCGTGGTCACCGGGCGGGTGGATTTTTACGATGCGCAGGGCAGCGTCCAGCTCTATGTCGAAGCGATCGAGCCGGTTGGCCAGGGGGCGTTAGAGCTTCGCCTTCGGCAGATGATCGAAGAGCTGCGGGCGTTGGGTTACTTCGATCCCGAACACAAGCTGACCCTGCCGGCGATGCCGACACGGATCGCGGTCGTCACCTCTCGCAGCGCCGCGGCGTTACAGGACGTGATCAACACCGTGCATCGGCGTTGGGCGGGGTGTCGGTTGTATCTGTATGACGTGCGGGTGCAGGGAGAACAGGCCGCCGGGGAGATCGCGGGGGCTTTGGGTCGGCTATCCAAACACGGCAAGAACATCGGGATCGATGCGGTCATCCTGACGCGCGGCGGCGGGTCGATCGAAGACCTCTGGGCGTTTAACGAGCGCGTGGTCGCCGATGCCGTATATAAATGCAAACTTCCGATCGTCGCGGCGATCGGGCACGAGACAGACACGACGGTGGCCGAGCTAGTTGCGGACGTAAGATGCGCCACCCCGACCCAGGCGGCGATGACACTGGTCCCCGACCGCGAGGCACTGGACCACCAGGTCCACCAGCTGGGCCAACGGTTGACCATGACCCTGCGGCGCCACGTTGACCACGCGGGCCAACGTCTGGCATCGGCGTCCAGGCACACGCTGTTCCGCAACCCCCAACGGCTGATCGATCAGGGTGCTCAGCGGCTGGACGAAACCGTCCGTCGGCTGCATGTGTCGATGCCCCGCCGACTCACCGCCGAGTCCACACGGCTGGATGCCTTGGCCCGGCAGCTCGGCGCGGTCAACCCGGGCAATGTGTTGGATCGGGGGTACTCCTACACGCTGGGCCCCGATGGGAAGGTGCTTCGACACACCCGGGAGGTCCAGGCGGGACAGCGGATCACCACGGTCCTTTCTGACGGGCGGATCGCCTCGATCGTCGAAAGGGAATCGTCCAGCAGCAGACCACCCGCCCAAACCAAACGCAAGCGGTCAAAGCAACCCGACGCCGGCCCGGGGCTCTTTGAGACCGACAACCCGAAGTGAATCCGATACACTGCCCCCGGATAAACCCCGAGATAAACCCCAAGATAATCCCCCAGAAAACCCACGGATACCCCACCGGATCCTCATGGCAAAACGACCCGTCAATCCCGAGAAACTCAGCTTCGAGGACGCCCTTAACCGGCTTGAGGAGCTGATCGATCAGATCGAGTCCGGTGAGATCGGGCTTGAGGAGTCGCTTAAGCAATACGAACAGGGCACCGCGTTGATCAAGCGCTGCCGGGCCATACTGGATGGGGCCGAAAGCAAGATCGCCGAGCTGTCCGCGGGGCCCAACGGGGGGCTGGCCGTCCGGGGCGGGGAAAACCAAGGGGAAACCGGTGAGGATGCCGATGAAGTAGCGGGCGGCGAATCGTATTAAGTACTGCCTAAAGCAGTCACCGCCGACCCCACGGCCCGTAACCCTTAACCCCCCCACGCAACCCATTGCCTAACTGGTTCTGGCTCATCTCCGTCGCGATCTACGGCGGCTGCATCGGCAGCTTCCTGAACGTGGTGATCTACCGGCTGCCCGAGGGCAAAAGCCTGGTCTCGCCGGGCTCGCGCTGCCCGTCCTGCGGCCACGAACTGGCCTGGTACGACAACGTGCCGGTGCTGGCCTGGCTTTGGCTGCGTGGCAAGTGTCGGTCCTGCAAGGCCCCGATCAGCATCCAGTACCCGATCGTTGAAGCACTCACCGCGTTGATGTTCATGGGGCTGTTCTGGGCGTATTACATGCAGCCGTTTGGCGTCTCCCCGCTTCGCCCGCAGTTTTTCCACCAGGGGCTAAGTCAGACCTGGCCTGTGCTGATTGTGCATCTGGTCTTGCTGGCCGGGCTGTTCGCGGCGACGGTGATTGACGCCAAGCTGTTTATCATCCCAAGGTCGATCCCGTGGACGCTTACGCTGGTCGCGGCGATCATTCTGCCACTGGCGGTCTGGTACGGCAGTACGCCCTTGGTCATCGGACTGATTCCTATCTCCCCACCCAAGGGCACCTGCGGCGCGGCGGGCGGGTTGATCGGCGTGGGCTTGTCCCTGATTCTTTTGAAGCTGATGATCCTGCCGCTGAGTTTCGCGGACTACGAGAAGCTGTACGAAGCCCATGCGGCCGAACAGGGGGCCAACGCAAAGAGCGGAGAAGATAGCAAGCCGGAGGACTGGTTCCACTACCCCCACGCCCGGCGTGAGGTCATCAAGGAAATGGCTTTCCTCGCCCTGCCGATAGCGGGGATGATGATCGGCATCTGGCTGGGGCCTTCCGGGGCGGTGAACTGGCCCTGGTGGTTGCTAGTCCTGGGTGGGGTTGGGTTTGGCTACCTGGTCGGGGCTGGCCTGGTCTGGATGACGCGGATCCTTGGCAGCCTTGCATTCGGTAAGGAGGCGATGGGGCTGGGTGATGTCCACCTGCTGGCGGCGATCGGGGCGGTCCTGGGCCCGGCCGAGACGGTCCCGGTCTTCTTTATCGCCCCGTTCTTCGGGCTGGCGGCGGCGATGCTCATGTTCGGGCTGTCCGCGGTATTGAAAAAGCGGTTCCAGCCGATCCCCTACGGACCGTATCTGGCCGGAGCGGCGGTGGTCGTCATGGTCTGGCGGCAGCCGATCATGGGCTTCCTCAGGCCTTTGATGGAGAATTTTGATACCCTCTTCCTGGTATATCTGAAGGGGTTGGGGTGAGCGCTTAAGCTATGGCCGAGCGTTTGACCCGAGGGATGCGGCCGGGCCGACCGGCGGACGATCAGGAAACACGTTAGCGAAAGGGAAGTCATGAACAGCGATCGTACACGGATGATGTTGCTGTGCCTGTTGGCGGTCATCGGGTTAAGCTCGCTGACCGGCTGCCAGAACCGATTGAAGATGGAACGCGATGCACTGTACGTGCAGAACCAGGAACTCCAGGAAGAGCTGGACCGCGCCCGCGCCGCGATGGGCAGCGGCGGCGACCCGTCGGGGTTGCTCGCAGAGATCGAGAGCCTGCGTGCCCAGTTGGCTAATCAACCCGTGGCCGGTGCGAACACCGCGTTCGACCATATCCCAGGCGTCGATGCCTACGCCTCCGGCGGGACCGTCACCGTCCGTGTGGAAGGCGACATCCTCTTCGCCTCGGGCAAGGTTGACCTCAAGGGCTCCGCCAAAAGCACGCTCAACCAGATCGCCGGCATCATCAAGAACGAGTACCCCGGCAACACGATCCGCGTCGAGGGCTACACCGACACCGACCCGATCCGCAAGAGCAAGTGGAAGGACAACCTGGAGCTGAGCCTGCAACGGTCCGCAGCGGTGCACCGCCAACTCCAGACACAGGGGATCGCGGCCGACAACATGTACGCCGCCGGCTTCGGCGAAGCCCGGGCGCGCGAAACCAAGGAAAAGAGCCGGCGCGTCCAGATCGTCGTCGTACTCAGGGAGTAGAACCACCGAGACACCGTCTCACTCCCATCACACTACCCTACTACCCCACCACCGCGGAGCCACTCCGCGGTTTTTCGTCCACGGGTAAACCGCCGGCATAAACAACACCGACATGGCTGACCGCCCACACATCGCGATCGTCGACTACCGAATGGGCAACCTGCGCAGCGTTCAGAAAGCTGTTGAGCACGTCGGCGGCACCGCAGACATGGTCAGCACGCCCGATGGCATTAACGCCGCAGATAAGCTGATCCTCCCTGGGGTCGGGGCGTTCGGCGATGGGATGCGGTTCCTCAACGAGTTGGGCCTGTCGGACCCGATCCGTGTTTTTGCCCAAAGCGGCCGACCGATGCTCGGGATCTGCCTTGGGATGCAGTTGCTGTTTGACGGCTCGCAGGAGGATGCGCCATCCCCTGACCAACCCGTCCCCGGGCTGGGGATCCTCCCGGGTAAGATCGTCCGCTTCCAGAGCGATCGCGGTGGGCAGCGGCTGAAAGTCCCGCAGATGGGCTGGAACGCGCTGCGTTGGGACCGGCCTGACCCATTGCTGGATGGTCTGGAACAAGGCTCGGCGGTCTACTTCGTGCATAGCTACTACGCGGAACCCACGGACGATACTGTGACCTCCGCACGGGCCGACTACGGCGGGGACTTCTGCGCCTCGATCCACAGAGACAACCTCTTCGCGACCCAGTTCCACCCCGAAAAATCTCAGCGAGTCGGGATGAAGATCCTGTCGAATTTCGTTGGGTTGTGATCGAAACACCTGTTATGCACTTAGACCCCTCCACACATACACCGGCACCTATGCCAACCGCGATGCTGCCTCTTCTCTCAGAGCCGGGCGCATACGTTGCTTGCCCCTGGGATCTGACTAAGAACGAGCAGCGACGCGGGTATTGGATCAAGCTGTTCAGGGAACACTACGACGGCCTGCTGGTGCTCGCGATGGAGGACGCCTTGGACCGCGGGATACCACGGGATGTGGCCGAGTCGCAGATGGCGCAGGCCCGCGCGGGGTTCGGTGCCTACCTGAGCCATGTCGAGGCGGAGCCCGATTCGTTCGGCCGACTGACCATCCTCTCGATGTGCGAAGCACGCGAGCGGACCCTGCGCCGGGCGGGCATCCCGGCCCCCTACCGCCTCGCCAAGCAGAAGGAGAACACCTCTGCCATGGCGCTGCTGCCGACGGTGCTCGCTGAGATCGACGCCCTTGACGGGGCCGAACGATTAGAGCGGATCATGCGGGGTGTATTCGCCGGCAACATCTTCGACTTAGGCGCTGTCAAAACCATCGAGCTGTTCAAGGACGGGGAGGTCGACTTCCACCACACGCTTGGCAAGCTCAAGCCCCGGCCGTGGTTCGTCGATCACCTGGATGCCTGGTGTGACCGCTGGCAGAACGGGCCGACACATCAATGCGCGGTCATGTTCGTGGATAACGCCGGGCCGGATGTATTGCTTGGGATGCTCCCATTTGCACGCGAGTTGTTACACCGAGGCACGGGGGTGATCCTTACCGCCAACGAGTTTCCCTCGCTCAATGACGTCACGCACGACGAGTTAATGCTTCTAGTCCAACATATCGCGGAAACAGACACGGTCATCCGCGACGCACTGCAATCCGGCCAATTAGAGCTGATAACCAGCGGCAACGGGGCCCCGCTGATTGACTTGAGGCGGATCAGTTCTGCTTTGGCCGAAGCGATTTACCGCCGTGATGTCGACCTGTGTGTCATCGAGGGGATGGGCCGGGCGATCGAGACCAATTTCGACACAGAGTTCACCTGCGACACGCTGAAGCTTGCGATGATCAAGGACCTGGGCGTCGGCGAGGCGATGGGGGCGGAGCTATACGACCTGGTGTTGCGGTTTGACGCTGAATGACGTGACCGATCCAACAGCGGACCTGCGTAGATCCCTGTGAATTAGTCGGGATCCACACCGCGCCAGGCGACGCCGTTCCCGGGGGCGTTGGGGAAACTTACTTTGCCTTTGTCGAGCTTTACCCCGTCGGCGACATCCCCGGCGAGCAGCAACGCGCCGTCCATATCCACGTAATCCAGCATCGGCAGGAGCTGAGCGATCGCGCTGATCCCGACACTGGTCTCGGTCATGCAACCGACCATGGTCTTCAGGCCCAGCTCACGGGCGTGGGTGAGCATCCTGCGCGCGGGGGTCTGGCCGCCGCACTTGGTGAGCTTGATGTTGACGCCGTGGAAGAAGCCTTGGCACCGCTCGACGTCTGCTTCGAGGATACAGCTCTCGTCTGCGATCACCGGCAGGGCCGTTTCCGCGAAAACCTTTTTCATCCCGTCCCAGTTGTCGGCCTCAAGCGGCTGCTCGATGAATTCGACGTTGAGTTTCGCAAGCTCGTGTGAGTTTACGATGGTCTGCTGAGCGTCCCACCCACAGTTGGCGTCCACACGGAACACCGCATCGGTGTGCCTGCGCAGCTCACGGACAATCGCGATATCGTCATCCGTCCCCAGTTTGATCTTGTAGATCGGCCAGCCGTCGAACTCCTTCATCTTGGCAACCATTTTTTCAATCGTGTCGATCCCGATGGTGTAGTCGCTCAGCGGGGCCTTGCTCATATCCAGGCCGTAGAGTTCATGCACCGGCTTGCCCAGACGCTTGCCCCAGAGGTCGTGGGCGGCTTCGTCCAATGCACACAGCGCAAACATCTGGTCGGCAAGTAACGGGTGCAGCGCCGCCCAGAACCCTGCCGGATTCTCGAAAGACGCGGCTTCAATCTCCGAACGGACCGCTTCAAGCGCGGCCGACATCGTGTCATAGGTCACGCCGTAGTACGGGATGGAGGCGCCCTCGCCGAATCCGCTGTGCCCCGCATCGGACAGCTCGACGATGAGGTTGCGCTGGTGGGTGCGTGTGCCGTGGGTCGTGGTCCAGGGATAGCGGATCGGGATGTTGGCTTCGTGAAGCGTCAGCTTCATTTGAGTACCCCCCCACCGCTATGTTCATGATGCAAGTCATCCACCGCTCGGACCAGCTCGTCGGGGCCGTGACGTATGACATCACAGACCGGCAGGCCCAGCTCGTCACGTAGCCGCTGGCGTTCGTCCTTGATCAAAGCTGTATCCGTGATGTACTTCGTGTTCATCGCGATTCCGATGACCTTGCTAGGAAACCTCGGGTCGGCGGCCTGTTCGTAGAGCGCAATGATGTCTTTCAGCGGCGGGATAGTCAGATGCTCCATGCCGTAGACTTCGGTGCGTCCCATTTCCAGGCACATGACCAGGCCGTGTGGCACGCAGCCGTGCAGCAGCCCGAGGGTGACCGCGGAATAGCGTGGCTGGACGAGGCTGGCCTGGCCCTCGATGACCATGAAATCGTGGTGCTGGTTCTGGAGAACCAGTTTCTCCGCAGCACCGTTGATGAAGTCAGCCACCACACAGTCGATCGGGATGCCTGAGCCCTCGATCATGATCCCGGTCTGCCCGGTGGCGACGAAGGCGGCGTCCCGGCCGGCCTTGTTTAACGCCTCGGCCAACTCGATGGCGACGACCATCTTCCCGACCGAGCAGTCGTTGCCAACGGTCTGGATACGCAGGCAGGTGTCGTTGATGTCTTTTCGGTTAGCGACGTCCCGTTCGTCGTTCTTTCGGACGTCATTAAGCGTGACCCCGGCCTCGTATGCGGCATGTGCGATCTCGGGATCATCGCAAAGAAAGGCGTGCAGGCCGGATTCGATGTTCAACCCCCCGCGGATTGCGCCGAGGATGGTCGACCGCAGCTCGTTTGGCAAGACCCCGCCGGGCGTGGCGATCCCGATCAACAGCGTGTCGGCCCCGGTCACCTGGTCCAACGAGCCGACCACGGGGATGTCGCCGCCGACCCCGAAGACTTCCTGTGCGGTCCCGCCGGCCTCCTGATGATCGAGAACCGCCACGATCTGATCCGGCCGATACCGCAACAGGCTCACGGCGGTCTTGGCCTTAAGCGATCGGGCGAAACCTTGGGTCAGAATGACAAGCCGGCGCTGCATGGGACGGTCTCTTGCTTGGGTTTGGCCAGTGAGTCTATCCGCAGGATATTCTATAACAAATAGACCGCGATAAAGGCGTGTGTCCCAAGGGGCTAGGTTATCCGAAAACTTGACCCATTGGCAGGTTAGGGATACAGTCTCCGTCCCGCCGTAATGCCGGTTTTCGCCCCGTGTGAAGGCCGCGTCAAGCGTGATTAACCCCCACAACAAGCCTCTTTTTTGGAGATACGAAGCGATGGGTATCAAAGTCGGTATCAACGGATTTGGCCGGATCGGACGCTTGGTGTTCCGGGCCGCAGCCAGCAACCCCAATATTGAAATCGTCGGGATCAACGACCTGTTCCCGCCGGAGAGCCTGGCGTACCTGCTGAAGTACGACTCGATCCACGGCCGTTTCGACGGCACGGTCGAATCCAGTGACGCGGGCCTGATCGTCAACGGCAAGCTCATCCCCACGACCGCGGAGCGTGACCCGGCGAACCTGCCCTGGGGCAAGCTCGGTGTGGACTACGTCGTCGAATCGACCGGTTTCTTCACCGCCGGCCCGGACGCCCAGAAGCACATCGACGCCGGTGCCAAGCGCGTGGTGATCTCGGCCCCGACCAAGACCCCTGACACGGTTCCGACCCTGGTCATGGGCGTCAACCACGAAGTCTACGACGCTGCCAAAGACACCATCGTCTCTAACGCCAGTTGCACCACCAACTGCCTGGCACCGATCGCCAAGGTGCTGGACGACGAGTTCGGGATTGTTGAGGGCCTGATGACCACGGTCCATGCGGTGACGGCGACGCAGCCGACCCAGGACGGCCCCAGCAAGAAGGATCTCCGCGGCGGGCGTTCAGGTGGCTTCAACATCATCCCATCGAGTACCGGTGCCGCCAAGGCCGTCGGGCTGGCGTTGCCGCAACTCAAGGGCAAGCTCACGGGCATGGCCTTCCGTATCCCCACCGCCAACGTGTCGGTCGTCGACCTGACCGTGCGGCTCGAGAAGAAGACCAGCTACGACGAAATCTGTGCCAAGATGAAGGCCGCAAGCGAGTCCGGCTCGCTCGCCGGGTTCCTGGCCTACACCGATGAACCCGTCGTTTACAGCGACTTCAACACCGACCCCGCCAGCTCGACCTTCGACGCCGGTGCGGGCATCGGGCTTAGCGACCAGTTCTTCAAGGTTGTGAGCTGGTACGACAACGAATGGGGCTACTCCAACCGCGTTATCGACCTGATGAGCCACATGGGCAAGGCCGACGGCCTCGCCTGAACCACGGCTCCAAGCCAATTAGCTACTCACAGCCCGGTCGAAAGACCGGGTTTTTTCATACCCGCGGCCGTGTGCAAACAACCCACCGTTTACGTTACGATGCCCTGATGCACGCGTCAGATATGCCATCCACTGCCTCCGTTGGAAAGCCACGAACAT
>JAJDCV010000290.1 GCA_029260675.1 Phycisphaeraceae bacterium | reverse complement strand
ACAGGCGTTCGTCCTGGGGGTAGAACACGGCGTGGACGTTGAACTCGAAACGGAGGTTATGTTTTTCGCTGTAGCCCCGGAAGGTGACGGAGTTCATCCGCTCGAACTGCTCGGGGTTGGCAAGGGGCTCGCCTTGGAGGGTGAAAGGCAGGACGCGGTGCGTGCCGTCGGGCTCGATCAGGCCGACCATCAGGTCCAGCGGCTGATCGAGGAACCGGCCGAGTGCCGAGTGCATCACCCGGTTCTTGTATGGTTCGAACAGCAGGTTGAACCGGCTGCCTAGCCTGGACATCGTCCACGTCATCGACTGCATGAAGGGATCACCTCATCCACCACGAAGGAGACAAGCCCTATTGTGCGTCACGATGGTCCAAAGGTAAAGCGCGGTGTTTAAACAAACTGACAGGCCCGGGGAAGTAGCCACGAAAAGTCACAAAAAGCACAAAATGAAACCGCCACGTCAGGGGTCTTGTTTTTCAGGCTCATGGGCGGCGAGTGACACGCACCTATTTCTGCACCTTTTGTGCATTTTCGTGGCTGAATCCGCCCCCCAATCGGTCAGTTCAAGGCGATTAGGAAGACGGCATGACCAAGCCCAGCCGGCGGACCACGTCGGGGATGATCTCCAGTGCGACATCGAGTTGGTCTTGTGTGGTCTGCCTGCCTATGGAGAGACGGATCGACCCATGAGCCACGGGCTCGGGGACACCCATCGCCAGGAGGACCGGGGAGGGGTCCAGCGATCCGCTGGAGCAGGCGGCCCCGGCGGAGGCACAGACGCCCTTCTCGCTTAGGCCCATGAGGATCGCCTCGGCTTCCAGGCCGGGGAATGCGATGTTGATCGTGTTCCAGAGGCGTTGGCTGGTGGTGCCGTTGTCCGGCGGGCGGTTGATGATCGATCCGGGCACGGCGGCCAGCAGTGCAGCCTCGAACCGGTCGCGCAGCGCGGTGAGGCAGTTGATTTGATCGGAGTCATCGAGGAAAGACTTGGCGAGGTCGGCGGCGACCCCCATGCCGATGATCCCGGCGGTGTTCTCCGTGCCGCCGCGGCGTTCGAGTTCCTGGGGCCCGCCGAGGATCTGGCGTCGGATGCGTAAACCACGGCGGATGTATAGCGCCCCGACGCCTTTGGGGCTGTGGAACTTGTGGCCGGACAGGGTCAGCATATCCACCGACACTTCGCCTAAGTTAACAGGGAGTTTGCCGATGACCTGGCAAGCGTCGACGTGCAAGTAAATGCGCGGTCGGCTGGGGGAGTGTTCAGCGATCTGTTTCCGTGCTGATTCCACGGCGTCGGCGATGGCGCGGATCGGCTGGATCGTGCCGGTCTCGTTGTTCGCCCATTGTATGCTCACAAGTACGGGGCCAGCGGAGTTGGCTTGGGCGTTTGCGAGGATCGCGTCGGTGACGGACGGTGGGTCGATCAGCCCGCCGGCACCCACCGGCAGCCAGACGGTGTTCCCGATTTTCCCAAAGGCTTCGGCGGGCTCGCGGATGGCGGAGTGTTCGATCCGGCTGGTGATGAGCGTGGCGTGGGGGTCGTTGGCGAGGGTGCCTTGGATCGCGAGGTTGTTGGATTCAGTTCCGCCGGAGGTGAAGACGATCTGTCGGGGGTGTGTACCTATAAGAGAAGCGACCGAGGCCCGTGCTAACTCGATCTTCTGGCGGGCAGACTGCCCGAACCGGTGGACGCTGGACGGGTTGGCCCAGAGTTGTTCCTGCGCGTGACGGACCGCTTGCACGACTTCGTCAGCGGGCTGGGTGGTGGCGTTGTTGTCGAGGTAGACCAGGTCCATGGGGGGGATTCTAGTGTATCGCAACTTCAAGTGACGCCAGCCATGCGTCGACCTGTCGGCGGGTGGTAAGTCTGATCCTGATGAGGTGGGCATAGTTCGGGTCGGTGAAGAGCGCGTCGTATTGCATTCGGCGCTTGGCGAAGGTCTGCATGGACCAGAGCAAAATGGATTCGCGGGAGAAGAATGACCGCCTCCAGTTCTCGCGGTTGTTGTGCCACATGGGTTCCTGGGTCCAGGCGCGGCGGATGGTTCGGCCGAGGACCTGTGTGAAGACTTGCCAGCGCGGGAGATCGAGCCAAACGATCGTGTCTGCACGGTCAACGATCATCCTGTCTTTGGGTTTATTAAGACCGCCGACGTTGCCATCAATGGCCCAGGCATCCGCCAGGGTGGCGTGATCGTATGCGAGGTCACGCTGTTTGGGGGGGGCTTGGGTCCAGTTCGGAGCCCAGAAGATGGCGTCGCTACAGATATAGCTTAGGCCTAAGATCTCGGAGAGGCGTTTGGCGACGGCAGACTTCCCCGCCCCACTGGCTCCAATAACGACGATCTTCTTACCGGGTTGGGTGGTGTTATGCTGGGGCATTAAGTTCCCTGAGTGTGTCAGTTTACCCGGCGGATACAGTGGCTATCATGTCTGGCCCGCGGTGAGTTATATAAGGATACGCGATGGACTTTTTTCAATACCGAGATGGCCAACTTTTCTGCGAAGACGTGGCGGTGGACGACATCATGGCCAAGGTGGGGTCGCCTGTTTATATCTACTCGAAGGCGACGTTCGAGCGTCATTACGATGCGCTGGCTAAGGCGTTTTCCGAGCTGGACCCGATCATCTGCTACTCGATCAAGAGCTGCGGAAACCTGAACATCGTGAAGCTGCTGGCAGAGCGCGGCTGCGGGATGGATGCGGTGTCAGGCGGCGAGGTGTTCCGTGCGCAGCAGGCCGGGGCGGACATGAGCAAGGTGGTTTATGCCGGTGTGGGCAAGACCGACCCGGAGATCGAGCGGGGGATCGAGGCGGGGATCGGGTGGTTCAACATCGAATCGGAAGCCGAGTTCGAGAACATCGCGGCGATCGCCAAGCGGATGGGCAAGACCGCCAACGGGGCGTTGCGGGTGAACCCCGATGTCTTCGATCCCAAGACTCACGACAAGACCACGACCGGCAAGAAGGAGACCAAGTTCGGTGTGGACATCGAGCGTGCCAAGCGTTTTTTCGAGTCGTATGGCCACAACAAGCACTGCCGGCTGACCGCGATCCACCTGCACATCGGTTCGCCGATCTATTCCCCGGAGCCTTACGTCCAGGCGATCACCAAGGCGCTTGAGCTGATCGACGCGCTGCGCGCCGATGGGTACACGGTCGACACGCTGGACATCGGCGGCGGGTATGCGGCGGACTACGAATCCGGCAAGAGCCCGGCGTACACGGCCTACGCCGAGGCGATCGTGCCGCTGCTGCGTGGCAAGGATCTGAAGGTCATCATCGAGCCGGGGCGGACGATCTCGGGCAACGCCGGGGTGCTTGCCTGCAGGGTGTCGTACATCAAGACCGGGGGGAGCAAGACGTTTGCGATCGTGGATACGGGGATGCACCACCTGATCCGGCCGTCGTTCTACGAGGGGTTCCACTTCGCCTGGCCGACGAAGGTGGCTAAGGAGCACACCCCGGCGACACGTGCGCAGGAGATGGACCTGCCGGGGCTGCAGACGTACGACGTGGTCGGGCCGATCTGCGAGACCAGCGACACGCTGGCGGCGGGGCGCAGGCTGCCGCCGCTGAAGCGTGGCGACGGGTTGTGTTTCTTCACCGCCGGTGCTTACGGGATGGTGATGGCGAGCAACTACAACGCCATACCACGCCCGGCCGAGGTTTTGGTTGACGGCGGCGAGGCCACGGTCATCCGTCGGCGCGAGACCTATGACGACCTGGTCGAGCAGGAGCGACAGGTGACGGCCCTCTGAAGACGGCGCGTGCCTGGTTAGGCGTATCAACCCGTCAAACCGGTCCGCGAGATGCGCATCGACGATGCTGTCGGAGGTCACTTGGCAGGGATCCGCCGATAAGGCCGCAGAGACCTGTCGATTGTGGGTTACACCGCATTGGCCGTACAATGTAGGGCGTCTATGGCGCACCTCGAAGTTCACACGCAATCCGGTGTCAAACGATGCAACCTCTCCAAGAGCAAGGTCACGATCGGTCGGCACGCCAGCAACTCGGTCATTATTGATGACGATAAACTGATCAGCCGGCACCACTGCCAGATCGAGCAGTCCACCAACGGGTTTGTGCTGCGTGATCTGGATTCGCGTAACGGCACGAAGATGGATGGCCTGGACATCGTCTCGGTGGTGTTGCAGTCGGGCACGCAGTTCCTGGTCGGCGGGACCCTGGTGAAATTCATCGACGACGGACAGACGGTCCAGGTCTCGCCGGGGCAGCTGCCCGGGCACGGCGACTCGCATCCCGGCGGGCGCTCTTCGGACACGATGACCGGGGGCGACGACGCGATCGATATTGAGCCGGGCGCACCGGTCCTGCTAGATGAAGACGACGGTGACCCGATCACCGGGGGCGGCGGTTACGGGATCGGGTCGTTCACCGCGTTACTCAAGGTCGGCAAGAACGTGCCCTACGGCCTGTCCGAGGTGGCGTTGATCAACGCCCGGGGGAAGACCGTACACGCGGCATCGGGCGGTGCGGCGCGCAGCAAAGACGCGACTGCCGAAGCCATCGACGTGGTCCGCCTGCTGATGCTCGGGTGCATCCGGTCCTGCGCGTCGGATATCCACATGGAACCCAAGCGCGAGGGCGGGCTGGTCCGCCTTCGGATCGACGGCGCGATGGTCGAGGTCTCCCGGGTCGACACCGGGATGTACCGCAAACTCGGCAGTCTGGTCAAGGTGCTCGGCGACATCGATATCTCCAAGAAGGGGATCGTGCAGGAGGGGCACTTCTCGGTGCAGGTCCCCGACCGGCGGATCGACTACCGCATCAGCTTCACGCCATCGATGTTCGGTCAGAAGATGGTCATCCGTGTGCTGGACCCCTTCAATGCGCCGCAGAAACTCACGGACCTTTGGCTCCCGGACTGGATGTACACCAAGATCCGCAACCTGACCAAGCAGAACACCGGGATGCTCCTGAATTGTGGGCCGACCGGCTCGGGCAAGACCACGACGCTGTACGCGGCGCTAAGGCAGATCGACGCGCAGATGCGGAACGTCATCACGATCGAAGACCCGATCGAGTACGAGGTCGCGGGCGTGACGCAGATCCCCGTAGACGAAGACCAGGGCCACAGCTTCCACCAGCTGCTGCGTTCGTGCCTGAGGCAGGACCCGGACATCATCGTGCTGGGCGAGATCCGCGATAAAGACACCGCCACCGCAGCGATGCAGGCCGCCAGCACCGGGCACCTGGTGCTCTCGACCGTCCACGCCAAGGACACGATCGGGACGATCTTCCGGTTGATCGACCTGGGCGTCGAGCCCTACCTGGTGGCATCGACGCTGAACCTGGTCTTGGCGCAGCGGTTGGCAAGGCTGTTGTGCAAACACTGCAAGACCCCCCAGCGGCCGACCCCCGAGCAGGTCATGCGGATGGGCCGGAGCGTCAGCGGGATCGAGAA
>JAJDCV010000289.1 GCA_029260675.1 Phycisphaeraceae bacterium | reverse complement strand
CTGCCGGGGCGTTCCAGCAACCGGCGTATCCCGCTGGCGGGGTCGCGGTTCAATCCGCCTGAGGCCTCCGGGTCTTCTGTGAATCCGGATGCACAAACGGCCACGGCCTGAGGCGGCTTAGGTCCGTTTTGGCTTATCCATAGCGTTGTGCGGTTTAGCGCCCTCGATGTAGCGAGGGCACGCCGCGTGGTCGCGGCGGCTAAACCTTAATCCACTACTGCTCGTTCTCGGCGCGGTCCTGGCGGTACAGGTCCAGGTAGAACTCAAGCAGGTCTTTGCCGTGCATACTCTTGGTGCGTGTGTGCTGGAAGCCGACGTTATCGAACAGGCCGACGGCGGCGTCGCGTTCGAAGCGGGTGTCCAGACGTACCTTCAGGTAGCCGTGGTGCTTGCAGTGGGCGATCGCGGTTTCCAGGAGTATCGAGGCGGTGGCCGTCTGCTGGTGCGCGGGGTTCACCCGGAGCCTGCGGATCTCGGCGGTGTGGGCTTCGTCGCTGGCGACCCCGATCATCGCGATCACCTGGCCATCCAACTCGGCGACCCAGAAGTGGTGGCGGTCGTTGTCGAAGTAGGCCTCGCGCATGTTGTCGATGTCGGCGCCTGAGTCGTTGGGGGCGATCTGCCCGGCGAGCAGCCCCTGGTCATACAGGTGCGAGACCGCCTGCTGGTCGCGTGATTCAAACGACCGCACCGTCAGGCCGGGTATCGACATGTCTTCTTGTGGATCAGGCATCTTGTGGATCGGGCATCGTTTCCAGCTTTTTTCCCGTTCTCGTGTGACATCGGGTATATGTTTCAGTTTATCCTATCTTAACACACGGGGCTTAATCCCGTGCGGGCACGGTCAGGAAAGTCAGCCCGTCCGTTGACGTATCCAGGACCGCGACGGTGTAGCGGTGTGCCCGGCACAGCGCCCCGGGGTTGATGATCCGTGTCGTGCCGGACCGTGTATCAGAAGCCTGGTGGGTGTGGCCGTGGCAGAGATACCGAACGTCTTGCCCCAACGCCTCGATCATCACATGGGCCTGGTGGCCGTGGCAGAAGACCAACTCACCGCGGTCCAATTCGATCCGCCCCACGGGGTGGTCGACCTGGATGCCCAGGCTGATGGCGTAGTTTCCCAGGGGCCCGGTGTCCCAATCGGAGTTGCCGAAGACCAGGTGTGCGGGGACGTTCTGGCCGGATCCGGGGGCACCGGGGAACCCGGGGGCGTCGGGTTGGACGACGGCCAACTCGTCGATGACCTCGATACTGCCGACGTCGCCTAGGTGGATCAGCATGTCGACACCGGCCGCCAGCAGGGCCTGGACGCCCAGGCGCGTGGTCACAGCCCGCCCGTGTGAGTCAGACAGCAAACCGATCCGTGGCAATACGCGATCCCCGTCCTACGAGTGCACAAGCTGAATCCAGTTGGAGTGTACCTGACCGCTGCGGTCTGGCAACCCCGTGCCTGCCCGCCGCCGCGTATTTTCACACGGCCCGGCAGCCGTTATGCTTTCGGCCTGTACGACCCGCAAGCCAACCTATAGAGACCGACCTATGACGGACGTGCTGGCCCGCATCGTGGCGGATAAAAAAGAGGAAGTTGCGGCGTCCCAGAGAGAGGCCCCACTGGATGAGGTCAAGGCCCGCGCCGCCGACGGAGCCCCGCCGAGGAACTTCTACGCCGCGGTGACCCGGCCCAAGGGCGAACTGCGCGTCATCGCCGAGGTCAAAAAAGCCAGCCCCTCCGCCGGCCTGATCCGACAGGACTTCGATCCCGTCGCCATCGCCAAGGCCTACCACGAGGCCGGCGCCGCCGCGATCAGTTGTCTGACCGATGCCAAGTATTTTCAGGGGTCGCTTGACTACATCGCGCAGATCAAAGAGGCCGTCCCGCTGCCGGTGCTGCGCAAGGACTTCATCATCGACCCGTACCAGGTCTACGAGGCCCGGGCCGGGGGTGCCGACGCGATTCTGCTGATCGCTGAGTGTTTAGGCGAGCCGCAACTGATCGACCTATTGATCCTGGTGACCGAGCTGAAGATGACCGTGCTGCTGGAGGTCCACGACTACGAGAGCCTGATCCAGGTCAAGAGCCACGTCGGCTTCCCCCACCCCGGCTATCAGCTATTAGGCATCAACAACCGCGACCTCAAAACCATGACCACCGACCTTGGCCACACACTCAAGCTGATCAAGGATGTGCCGGATTTGGATATCCTCGTCAGCGAGTCGGGGATCAAGACCCACGACGATATCAAGCGATTACGGGAGGCGGGTATTCATCGGGTGCTGGTCGGGGAACACCTGATGCGGCAGCCAGATATTGGGGAGGCGCTGCGGGCGTTGATGGGGGGATGATAATTCGGGCACATCGATCAATTCCCAAACCCCGCCAGGATGGCGGGGCTATATAGGCCCGTCATCCTGACGAGCTTTGGTGGGTGGGTATAACGGATGGATCCAATCATACGGATCGGGCTGCAGTCCGGCGCGGGTGTTGTGGCGGCGGACGTATTCGATGGCGTTGTGCATGTGGCCTTCATCAAAGATGAATACGGGGAACCGGCCTTTGGTCCACACGTGCCTGCGGTCGTCGCCGCGGTTACGGCGTACGCGGAGGATCAGGTCGGCGGAACGTTTTTTCAATCGTGCGATCGTTGTGCCGATGTCTTCGGGCAACGGGGCGAAGACGATGTGCAGGTGTGTATGGTGAAACGTCGCGGCGTAAACCCGGTGGCCCTGCTCCTGGATGGTTTGCCCCATGCTCGAAGCGATGCAGACCACCTCGGCCTGCGATAACACAACCGTGTCGTGGGTCATGCGTTTGCGGATGGCGTCATGGAGAAACGGATCGGGGCCGATGAGTCGGCCATCCCGCCAGGACCCGCGTACATCGCCGTGCAACCACGATCCGTGCGTGGTGGCGATCCAGTGGATGCCAAGCGTGTTTGGCATGGGTTGTTCCGGAAATGAACGGGTTAAGAGACTGAACGAGATTTGATGTATCGGCGATCCATCCTGTCTGGATGTGTTTTATCTGCAGTGTTTACCCCGCCAGGATGGCGGGGCTATATAGGTCCGTCATCTTGACGGGCATGGGGGGTGCTGATGTCCACCACCAACCCGTCATACGACAATAACACCCCATCCGGCAGTTGCGATTCGAGATCCGCGTGCTTGATGTCGTGGGCCATGTGGGTGAGGTAGGCTTGGGCGGGCTTGATGTGTTCGATCTCGGCTAACGCTTGCTCTATGGTGAGGTGGGTGGGGTGGTGGCGGTGGCGCAGGCCGTCGATCACTAGGACGTCCAAGTCATTGAGCAGCGGGTAAGTTCCCGGGGGGATGGAGGAGACGTCGGTGCAGTAGGCCAGTGACTTGCCGGCGAAGTCAACGCGGAAGCCGAGGATCGGGAGTCGGCCGTGCAGCAAGCGGATCGGGGTCCAGGTTGCGCCGAACAGCTCCAACGGGCGGGCGGGCTCCAGTTCGTGGGCGATCAGGGTCGGGACGAACGAGGGGTTGATGTTGTTTTCAGGGGTGAACACATAGGGGAACATCTTGCGTAATGACGCCAGCACCATCGGCTCGGCGTGGATGTCGATCGCGGTCTTCATCACGGCGTTGAAGCGTCGCAGGTCGTCCAGGCCGAAGATGTGGTCGGCATGGCCGTGGGTGTAGAGGACGCCGTCGATGCGGTTGAGCCGTTGTGCGATGACCTGCTGGCGCATCTCGGGGGCGGTGTCGATGAGGAATTGCCGGTTAATTGGGCCGTCCGGTCCAGCCTCAGCATCGGAATAGCGTACGAGGACACTGGGCCTGCTGCGTCGGTCCCGTGGATCGTCGGAGGTGCAGACCTCGCAGTCGCATCCGATCATCGGGACGCCGGCGCTGGTGCCGGTGCCTAGAAATATGAGTTCGAAAGACATGGGGGGATGATAGCATCCAAACGCGGCACGATCTGACGGATTGTGATCAAGAAGCAACGAGGGGATCAGATTGACCCCGACGCGATAGCGGGGAGGTCGAGGTCGGCGAAGTCGTCTGACTGGTAGTGGGTGTGAGCGAGGCCGGCGATCATGGCGGCGTTGTCCAGGCAGTAGGCGAAGGCGGGGATGCGGACGGCGAGATCTAATTGCTTGCCGAGTTCGGCGACACGGGTGCGCAGCAGGGAGTTGGCGCTGACGCCGCCGCCGATGACCAGGGAGCGCGGTGGCTGGTCTTGATCGGTCATGTGTTGCACGGCACGCTTGAGCTTCTTGATCACGGCATCTACGGCTGCGGCCTGGAAGCTGGAGGCGATGTCGGTGATTTGTTGCTCGGTCAGGTCTTCGACGCTGCGCTGGAACCTTGCGGCTGCGCCGCGTCCCTTGGGGTGGCCTCGGACGGTGTAGAGGACGGCGGTCTTGAGGCCGCTGAAGGAGAAGTCCAGGCTGTCCTTGCCGAGCATCGAGCGGGGCAGGTCGTGTGATTTGGGGTTACCGGTTTGGGCGAGCTTGTCGAGTTTCGGCCCGCCGGGGTAGCCGACGTTGAGGATGACGGCGGCCTTGTCGTAGGCTTCGCCGACGGCGTCGTCGATGGTGGAGCCGATGAGTGTCAGGTCGGTGGGGGAGTTCATCGCATACAGGCTGGTGTGACCGCCGGAGACGACCAGGCCTAAAGCGGGGAAGGTCAGCGGGCCGCCCCCGGAATGTTCTGAGCTGTCTGATAAAACGGTATCCGACACCATTTTTGGAGTGAGCGTGGCGGCGTGGAGGTGGGCGCGGACGTGGTCGACGCCGATCAGGGGTTTGTTGGAGGCCCAGGCGAGGGTTTTGGCGGCGCTGACGCCGACCAGGAGTGAGCCGATGAGTCCGGGGCGGTGGCCGACGGCGATGGCGTCGAGGTCATGAAGCGAGACGCCGGCCTGATCGAGAGCTTCATGCACGACCGGGTTGATGTTCTGGAGGTGTGCGCGGCTGGCAATCTCGGGGACCACACCACGGTAGCGCTCGTGGAGCTTGTGCTGTGCGGCGACGACGTTGGATAAGACATGGCGGCCGTCACGGACAACCGCGGCGGCGGTTTCGTCGCAGCTGGTTTCAAGGCCGAGGATGCAGGTCAAGGTTGGGTCGCCGGCTCGGGGGAGAGTTCTGGCTGCGGTTGTGCTTGTTCAATCACGGCCTCAACTTCCACCTCAACCTCTTCCTGCGGTGCTGGGGATTCGGTGGCAGGTGATTCGGGGGTTTGCGTTTCCGGGGTCAGAGCCTGGGGCTCCGCCGATTCCGGGGCCGGGTCTTCGGTTTCGGTGGGTGGGTCGGTCGCTTCCACGGGCTCCGTGGCTTGAGGTGTCTTGGCCTGTTCGATTTCGACGGTCGAAGCATCCTCGGGTGGGGTCAGGCTGGCGTTCTCTTCGGTTATCTCTTCTGCTTTTACTTCTTCTTTCGCGTCGGTCTCTTCTTCACCGTCGGCCAGTTCCGCTTCGACCCGGTGCAGTTCCTCGAGCAGCAGACTTCTTCGGCGTTCGAGCTCTTCGCGCTCGTGCAGGCGTACCAGTTCTTCGGTGTTCGCCAGGCCGACGGTCGGCCAATCGTCGGTCTGGATCTTCCCGATGGCGGCCCGCAGCGCCGCGGCGAGTTGGGGGTCGTGCATCGTCTGTTCGATGTAATCGGGGGTGACTTCGGCGCCTTCGCTGTGGCCGTTCTCCGCCCGGATCGTGTCGGCGTCTCGGCGGGTCTTGATCATCTGCTCGTACTGCTCGTTGGACATGTGAACATATTGGCCGTCGTCGGGGTCGACGCCCCAGACCTCGGCGTCGGGCTTGCGGTGGATGTTCCGGCCGCTGGGGAGGTAGTAGTACGCGCCGGTGAGTTTCAATGCCCCTAGGCCGCTGTCGAGCTCGCGGACCTGTTGGACGCTGCCCTTGCCGAAGGTGCGTGTCCCGACGAAGAGGGCGCGGTCGTTGTCGGACAGGGCCCCGGTGACTACTTCGGAGGCCGACGCGCTGAACTCGTTGGCCAGCACGACTAGCGGGGTGTCGGGCATGACCGTGTTTTCATCCGAGTCGTAGACCTGCTTGGGCCATTTACGGCCCTCGGTGGAGACGATCCGCTTGCCCTCGGTGAGGAACATGTTGCTGATTTCCACGGCCGAGTCCAGCAGGCCGCCGGGGTCGAACCGCAGGTCCAGGATCAGGGCTTTTGCTTCCTGCTCGTTGAGTTTCTCGAGGGCTGTGCGCAGCTCCGGCGCGGTCTTGTCGGTGAACTGGGTGACCCGGACGTAGCCGATCTTGTTGATGGGATCGAGCATGTAATCGAAGCTCTGGTCTGCCCGGCGGCGTGCGCCCCGGACGGTCTTCACGTCGATGTGTGCTCGGGTGATGGTGATGTCCAGCTCTTCGCCGGTCTCGCGTCGGATGTGCAGGACGACGTCGGTGCCGGGCTCGCCCTTGATGCGTTTGATGACGTCCATCTGTGTCTCGTCCTGGGTCGACTTGCCGTCGACTTCGAGGATGAGGTCGCCGGCCATGATCCCGGCCTTCCACGCGGGGGAGTCTTCCAGGGGCGTGACGATCCGGGGCCGGCCGTCCTGCATGTTGATCTCCGCGCCGATCCCTGAGAACGACCCCTTGAGGCGGTCGGCGAACTGATCGAAGTGCTCTGCGGGTACAAAGACCGTGTATGGGTCTTCCAGCGAGTCGACCATCCCCTGCACGGCGGCCTCGATGAGGTCGATCTGGTCGGGTGCTTCGACGTAGCTGTCGACCAACTCGTGGCGGACCTCGACCAGCAGGTCGAGTTGCTTGAAGACGTCGGCCTGTTTGGCGGCCCAGGCATCGGTCAGCACGACCATCAGGGCGGTCAGGAGCACGATAAATGACAGGCGCCAGGCGGTGGGTTTACTCATCAGGGGTTCTCGTCACGGTTTGGGGTGATTAGGCATGGTGTTTGGCAGTGGATTGTAGGCGTGCTGTGGATGTGCATCAAAAGGCGTGTAGTTGATGCGAGGCGGGTCTTTGTAATCAGGTTTCGGGTGTAGGTGCTGTGGTGCATCGGTCGCGGGTGGTCCAACGGGCGTGCAGGGCGTATGCTGGCGGGATGGCTCGGACGCATGTGACGTTTATCTGTAATAGCTGCGGAGCGGTGCAGGCCCGGTGGATGGGCAAGTGCCCGGACTGCGGGGGTTGGGACACCCTTGAAGAACACCGCGAAGCGGCGGGGGCCTCGGCGTCGGCGGATCGGCAGCGCGGCGAGGCGGTGACGCAGACGGCCTCGGCGGTGTCTATTAAAGATATCGACACTCGGGCCGACGGGGTCGAACGGCTGGCGACCGGGATCGGTGAGTTGGATCGCGTGTTGGGCGGTGCGGTCAACGGCCATGGGCGACCAAGCGATGGCGGGTGTGGGCTGGTCCCCGGCAGCGTGGTGCTGATCGGTGGCGATCCGGGGATCGGTAAGTCTACGTTGATGTTGCAGGCTGCGAATCGGCTGGCGCGAAAAGGCAAACGGGTGCTGTATGTCAGTAGTGAAGAATCGGTGCAGCAGCTCCGCCTGCGTGCGCAGCGGCTTGACGCCGACGGGGCGGAGGATTTGTTTGTGCTGGCAGATACGAATCTTGCTCGGATTGTCGAGCAGGTGCGCAAGACCTCGCCGGACATGGTGGTGGTTGATTCGGTACAGATGATTTACAAGGGGGATCTGCCGGCTGCGCCGGGGAGCGTGACACAATTGCGGGCGTGTTGCCAGGAGCTGGTGTACCTGGCCAAGAGTGCGGGGATCGCGCTGGCGCTGGTCGGGCATGTAACCAAGCAGGGGCAGCTTGCCGGGCCGAGGCTGCTGGAGCACATGGTCGATGCGGTGTTGTACTTCGAGGGCGACCGTTACCACAGCCACCGGGTGATCCGCGCGATCAAGAACCGTTACGGCACGACGCTGGAGGTCGGGCTGTTTGAGATGACCGACAAGGGGTTGACCCCTGTGGAGGACGGCGGGGGGTTGTTGGCCAAGGAATATCAGCGTCGGCCGGGGAGCGTGGTGTGTCCGGTGTTGCAGGGATCGCGGTGCCTGTTGGTCGAGGTGCAGGCGCTGACGGCCACGGGTTTCCTGGGCGCTGCCAAGCGGAAGGTCAGCGGGGTTGACTCGAACCGGCTGGCGATGTTGATCGCGGTGTTGGAAAAGCGTGGTGGTTTGCGGCTAGCCGATCAAGATGTGTTTGTCAGCGGGGTCGGGGGCGTGCGAGAGACTGAGCCGGCGGCGGACCTGGCGCTGGCGATCGCGATCGCCGGGGCGCACTATGACAAGCAGACGGAAGCGGGGGCGTGCGCCGTGGGTGAGATCGGGCTGGGGGGCGAGGTTCGACACGTGCAGCAACTTGGGCAGCGGATCCACGAGTCGGCGAGGCTTGGATTTAATAAGATCATCTGCCCGCCGACCGATGTGAAAGCGCCGAAGGGAGCGGAATTGTTGCCGGTCAAGACGCTTGATGAGGCGATGGGATTACTCGGTTAGAGATTCAACACGAGAGGCACATGAACAATCGATCAGGGATACGGCTGCTCATCTGGGGGGTTCTGCTGTGTGTGTGCGGTGGCACGGTATCGGGGCAGATGTTGGCGGGGCCGTGGCTGGTTGAGAGTGAAAAGAAGATCGACGCGGCGCGTAAGACAGATGTGCGTGTGATCGTGCTGGACGGCGAGGGTCGGCCGGTGCCGGGCGCCGGGGTGCGGATCGTGCAGACTAGAAGGGCTTTCCACGTCGGGCTTGTACTTGCGGAAAACGGTTGGCCTAAGCAGGGTCTGGGTCGTGAGACACACACCGAGTTTTGGCGGTGTTTCAACGCGGTTTCACTGGAGCGGATGACGGGTTGGCCTTTGCTTCAGCCCGAGCCGGGCTCGGGGTTGGATGATGAGCAGGTCGGGTTGATCGAGCGTGTGCTCGACGAAGCGGAGGCTCGGCATTTGTCTGTGCGTTGGGGCCCGTTGATATCTGCGGACGCCGGTCGGGTCCCCGGTTGGGCGGCTAAGCTGTCCGGGGAGGCGTTGGCGGAGGCGGTTCATGCTTACAGCGAGCTTGTTTTCGAGCGTTTTGGTGGGCGTGTCGATCAATATGACGTGTACACCCAGACACTGGGGCACAGCTTCGTCGAGAATAAGGCGGGTGTGTCGGCGGTCCGTAGGCTGTACGGATCTGTTCCCGTGAAGAGCCCCGGTGCGCGGGCCTGTGCGCGGTTTGATGACGGTCTGACGCTTGGCCGATTCCAGATGATGCAGCGGAAACTGACCGCGATGAGTGAGGCGTTTATCCCGGTCGGGGTGGTGGCGATCGATCAGCGGTTTAATGGTGCGCTTGAGAGGCGGTCGTTGGCGAGGATGCTGTTGAAGATCGATCAGGTCCGTCAACCGGTGGTCATCAGCGGCCTGACGGTTGGCGGGGACAGCGAAGTCAACGCGGCGATCAACCTGGAAACGGCGCTGCGCACGCTGATGGAGCATGCAAACATCGAGGGCATCTGGTTTGCCGGGCTGACCCCGGACCTGGCGGCGGAGCCCAGCGGTGCGCTGGTCGATGAGATGGGCTTGCCCACGCCGTCGGGGAAGCTGATCGACAGCCTGTACGACGGGCACTGGGGGGCGGACATCGACAGGCAGGCGGATGAGTTGGGCAATGTCCGGGCCAGGCTATTCCCGGGGGCCTACCGGATCAGCACCACGTTTGCGGACGGATCATCCTGTGAAACAGAAGTGTCGGTTGAGAAATCGGCCGACCCGCGTGTGGTGGTGCTCGAACCGCTGCGCCCGGGGAGTACGATCGGGGCGGAGGGGGAGTAGAAGGTGATCACGATTCGGCGCGGACGGCTTCGACGAAGTGTATTGCTGATTCGTTGCAGCCGTCTTTGAGTTGGTGGCGGCAGCTGAACCCGCAGGCGACGACCGTGGTGTTGGGCTTTTTCTCGCGGACGGCGGGGAAGAGGCGTTGCTCACCGATGGTCATGGACAGGTCGTGGTGTTCGTAGCCGAACGAGCCGGCCATCCCGCAGCATCCGGAGTCGACCTCTTTGACCTTTGCGCCGGCGTGTTCGAGCAATTGCTTCATGCCATCGCTACCGAACAAGGACTTCTGGTGGCAGTGGCCGTGGACCAGGATGTCTTTGTGATCGCTGACGAGTTTGCCGTTTAGGTGCCCGGCGTCGAGTTCTTCGGCGAGGAAGACGTCGATCATCTTGATCCGGCTTGCGACACGTTGGCCGAGCTCCCGGTCGTCGATCAGGTCGGGCAGGTCGTCGGCCAGTGCCGAGGCGCAGCTGGGTTCGAGTGTGAGGATCGTCAAGCCTTGGCGGGCGTAGGCGTCGAGTTTCGTCAGGGTCCGCGTGCCGTGGTGCTTGGCTTGTTTGACCAGGCCTTTAGACAGGCGAGGTCGTTGGCAGCATCCGGCCTTGGCGAGGGTGACCTGATAGCCCAGGCCTTCGAGAAGCTCGACCGCGGCGAGACCGACATTCGGCTCGTAGTAATTTGAATAGGTGTCGTCGAACAACACGACGTGGCGGCCCGGCTCGGTGACCTGCGTGGTGTGACGGTGCTTGCGCAGCAATTTGGGGAGTGTGGCCCGTGCCAGTTTTGGCAGGGGTCGTCGGCGGTCGATCCCGGTGATCTTCTCGAAGACGGCTTTGAAAGGAGGCAGCGACTGGACGAAGTTCGCGAGCGGCGCGATCAGTCCTGCGGTGAGTCTGGCCATGCCGGGTGACGTGCCGATCAGGCGTGCGCCCAGGGGGGTGCCGTGCT
>JAJDCV010000288.1 GCA_029260675.1 Phycisphaeraceae bacterium | reverse complement strand
GTCACCGCGGAAGGGGGAGACTTGCTCGCCGCGCGACACGACCAGGCCGACGTTGTCGGTGTCGGTGATGCCCATCTTGTAGAAGGAGTCGTTGATGGCGAGTTGTGCGTTATGTTCTTTGAGGATTTCGAGTGTGGTCTGGCGTGTGGTTTCGAGGTTGGGGTCGCCGGGTTCGTCGCCGTTGGGGTCGCCGTTGCCGGGGGTGACCAGGAAGGCGATGCCCGGGGCTGCCAGGTCGATCTCGGCGACACGGATGATCAGTGGTCGGGGTTGGTCGTAGGTGATCTCGTGGAGGAGGATGCCGAGGAAGGGTTCGGTGACGCGGTCTTCGGCATGGAGGGTGGGCGTGAGCAGAGAGAGGATGAACAGGGCGGCGGACAGGTATTTGGGTAGGCGCATAGCGGTTCTCTGGTTATTCAGGTGTATCGATAGCATACAGCGGGGCTGGTGCCGTTCATCTTTTGGGCACGGTTTTGGGGTGTTGAGTAATCTGGATTCGTGATCGGTTTGATCCTGTCGTAACTGCGGGATCGCAAGCGGCCGGTTAGCGGGAGCGGGGGGGGTGCCATCATTAACGGCTCATGTTTTTGTACGGCATGGAGGCGTTTTCTCGATACCGGGCCGCTGCTTTATTTGTTGAAGGTGTGGTCGCGCTCGGTGTTTACCCCCGTATGGGTTACCCCTCTGGTTCATCGGGGTAGGGCCAGCCAAGGTTCAAGAATGCATTCTGCCATTCGAGCACTACCGAATTTTCTCCCTGCCCCCCATACTTGGAAAGCTTCTTGTATTCGGTCGCCTTGACCTGGCCGACGTGTGAATCGGCGTAACCGACGTTGAGCGCCGCGCTGGGAAGGAAGTCATTGGTCGGCCAGTTGGACCAGGCCGTGTCGTATATTGTGACGGCGATCGACATGCTTCTGATCCCAGATGATTTCTGGACCGGGGTCTTCCTTGGCCTGGCTTCATTGAGCGGTGGCAGCTCAATACCCAGGCGGTAGTACGCGGCCTGCCAGTTGTAGCGGTAGTGGGTGTGACGGGCATCCAACAGGTCAGGGAAAGTACCCGGGGCGCCCACGGATTCGCGCGACGGGCAGCGGAAGATGGACGAGAATTTGCCCGGTTTCGCCTCCCCCCCGATGTAGGGGGTCAGCTTGTCTTGCAGATACGGGATCGGGTCAGACACCACACTCTGTGCGGTCCCCAGTTCCACGTCGTAGCTTACTACGATGGGCAGGTCGTCCTCGTGGTCGTTGCTGTGCATCGCAATGGCTGTGAGTACCTGGCGTGAGTTGGATTTACAGACCGCCTCTAAGGCGCTGCGTCGGGCCGCTCCCAAGGCGGGCAACAGGATGCCCACCAGCAGTGCGATGATTGAGATAACGACCAGCAGTTCGATTAATGTGAATGCACGCTTACTCATCACGACGTCCCCATATGTAAGAGCAGCACTACGATTGCGGCCTGATTATATCATACAGTTGCCGTCCTACGACCTCTGGTTTGCTGCCTGGCAGACGAGGCGGATTGTGTGATTGCCCATGTTTGTGGGTTTGGCAATATAGGTTGACCCAAGGCCCAATGGCACCCAGTGAGGTATGGCCGGGCCTGGGGGTGCTATACTCATAAATCTATGCTGATGAAACGGATCATCCCGTGCCTGGACGTCCACGAGGGGCGTGTCGTGAAGGGCGTGAACTTTCTGAACCTGCGTGATGCGGGCGACCCGGTGGCCGTTGCGCGGGTGTATGACGAGGCGGGGGCGGACGAGCTGGTGTTTCTGGACATAACCGCGAGCCACGAGGGTCGAGACATCATGCTGGACATGGTGCGTCGTGTGGCGGAGCAGTGCTTCATGCCGTTCACGGTCGGGGGTGGGATCCGGACGATCGACGATGTGACGAAGCTGATCCAGGCGGGTGCGGAGAAGGTGAGCATCAACACCGCGGCGGTGATCGACCCGGACATCGTGGCGCAGACCGCGCGGCGGTTCGGCCGGTGCGCGACGGTGGTGAATATTGATCCTAAGCGGGTGACGGCGCAGGCGTTTCTGGAGCACTTCCTAGAGAGCGGGCGCGAGGTGCCGGGCGATGGTGGATGGCGGATGTCGGATGGGGGATGGTTGTCGGCCGAGGCGTTGACGGATCCGTCCGCGATCTGCGATCTGTCATCGGCGATGTTGTTTGAGGTTCACACGCACGGGGGGCGCGAGCCGACGGGCCTGGAGGCGCTGGCGTATGCCAGGCGGGTCGTGGCGTTGGGCGCGGGCGAGATCATCCTGACGAGCATGGACGCCGACGGGACGAAGGACGGGTACGACATCGAGATCACGGGCGCGGTCGCCGAGGCGGTGGACGTGCCGGTGGTGGCGTCGGGCGGCTGCGGGTGCCCCGAGCACATGCGGCAGGTTTTCGAGCAGACGCGCGCGGACGCGGCGCTGGCGGCGAGCATTTTCCACTACGGCGAGTACCCGATCGGTGTCACCAAGCAATACCTGATCGATGCCGGCGTGCCGGTCCGCCCGGCGACGTGAGACGGGGCCCCTTGATGCTTAGTCGGTGAATCGGCAAGGCCCGGGTCGGCGGCAAAGCCGGTCCGGGCGAGGATAGATCTCTTGTGTCACCACCTACGAAGTACCCCAGCGGCGCTTAGCGTGAAGATCGCGAGTGCGGCGGGTTCGGGCACGTAGGTAACCTGGTCGACATAGAAGTAGCCGGGCTCGTTACCACCGGGGTCCTCCCACCACCACAGCCCGATGTCGAAGTGGCCCGTACCGGTCGTGGTGAACTGGTAGCTGTAGGTAAGCCAACCGTTGGTGTCGCCGCTGCCCCAGTAGGTCTGCTTGGCGATGTGCTCGCTGTTGTAAACGGCACTGGGGTTACCGTCTTCATACAGTTGAAACAGTGCGTACTTGAAGCGACCCATCGCGGTGGTCGGCGTCCCGTCGAACGCATAGCGGAAGGTGATCTCGTCGCCGGCCTGCCACGTCAGATTCTGCGACATCTTGCTGTTCGCCGGGAGCTTGGCGAAGTAGGTGCCGGCGTCGGCGGTGGTGACGAGGTGGCTGTCGAGCACCTGGATGCCACCAAACCACGCGGTGGCGTAGATGTCCTCATAGGTAGTCCACGAGGTGAAGTCGCCGGTTTCGAATCCGCCGTTGTCGATTGCCGCGTTGGCGGTGGATGCCATCACGGCGACGATCATCAGGCTGAAGATTGATTGGCTGTGTGCTTTCATCGTGATCCCCCCTCCCGGGGTTGTGTTGAAGGATTAAGCGGTGCGGGCTTCGGCAGGATCGGGTCGCTGTCATGTTCCCGTTGATCGACCCCTCATCAGTAAATACCCGGCCGGGTGACGTGCCCGGCCGGTTGGATATCGGGGTGTTACTTTCGTCATAAGGGCATCAAATCGGCCAGACTTACATAGCCTCACCGTCGTCGAAGCGTCGCCAGGACGCCGAAGGACAACAGCGCCAAAGTTGTCGGCTCGGGCACGCATTCTGTGGCGATGTGCATGTAATCAAGCAGCAGCATCCCGGGGTCTTCGAAGGTGACGGTATTGACCATTTCTTCCCACTGGGGATTGGGTGCAAGCGTGGCCCAACTCGACCACCGTACCCAACCGTTCGGGAGCGTCTCGTAATGAGGGTCAAGCACCTCGACCTGGCCGGTGCTGCTGATTAGCTCGTCAAACCCGAGGTTGCCGGTGCTGTAATACTCGGCTTCAACGAAGAAGTGTTTTTCTTCCAACGGCCGATCCCAGTTGTCGATGTGCCAGACGAGTGTGAATGTCGAGCCCGCGTCCCCGTCCATCACAAGCATGCCTTGGCGGTTCGTACCGGTGACCGAGTCGGTGTCCAGCCAATCCGTGAAACCCCCGGTCGGCGGTTGTACGTCACCAGCAAGCCAGTCCGATGGGTACAACTGCGCATCATCGGTGCCCTCGTGGTGGACCACCAAGGGCGTCAGGGCCTTCCGCGCATCGGGTAT
>JAJDCV010000287.1 GCA_029260675.1 Phycisphaeraceae bacterium | reverse complement strand
AGCACCTACCAGGCCGCCAGCGGAGCCGGGGCGGCCGCGATGGCGGAGCTTGAGCAACAGACCCGGGACGTGTTAGCTGGCGATCCGGTGACCCAGGAGGTCTTCAACTTCCAGTACGCCTTCAACCTGTTCAGCCACAACTCCCCGATGGGGGACAACGGCTACAACCAGGAAGAGATGAAGATGGTCCACGAGACGCACAAGATCTGGGAGCAGGAAGGTGAAGCCAAGAGCGCGGTGACGGCGACCTGTGTGCGTGTGCCGATCATGCGCGCCCACGCCGAGAGCATCAACCTTTCGTTCGAGAAGCCGCTATCGGAAAGCGAAGCGGTGGCGCTGTTGAAGGACGCGCCGGGCGTGTCGCTGATCGACGACCGGTCGAACAACCGTTTCCCGACCCCGCTGGATGCTTCGCACCAGGACGATGTATTCGTCGGCCGTATCCGCCGAGACATCAGCCAGCCGGAGGGTATGGGGCTGGACCTGTTCTGCTGCGGCGACCAGATCCGCAAGGGCGCGGCGCTGAACGCGATCCAGATCGCGGAGCTGCTGCTGTAAGCGACCCGTTGTTCACACCCGAAATGAAACCACCAAGCCCACGTTCGACGAACGTGGGCTTCTTCTTTGGGTTACCATACTTTCCATGCCCGCAACGATCTCACGATTGCTGATGTGCTTTGGGGTTTTGATTGGTTCCGTGATCGTATACCTTCTGGTCTTAATCAGTTTTGATCATTGGTGGCGTTACGAAACGGGGTGGATAAATGCCGGTGTAGCATCCTGTCTAACATTCGCGGGTGGCTGGTCCTTGGTTTGGCGAGGAGCCGTGCGCTGGACCACACGCAGAATATTTCTGACATTGATCCTGTTGCCTTGTGGACTGATCCCCGCCGGAGCATTCTTCCTGATTGGTGGGTTCGTCATACCCAACAACGATACCGGTTTCGGGGTCTTCCTTGGCACACTCGCATGGATCACCACCTGGTTGATCGGCACCGCCATCCTCTGGCGTGAGAACGCCAAGGAGCGTGGCGAACGCCTCCGCCAACTCGGCATCCACGCGGTGGCTTGCCCGGACTGTGGTTACAACCTCACCGGGCTGCGTGAAGCGAGGTGCCCGGAGTGCGGGGCGGCGTACACGCTGGATCAGCTTTATGCCACGATCACCGAGCAGCGGGCCGAACTCGGCGGGGAGTGAGGCGTAGTACTATGAGCGTTACCCGAACGTTTGACCACCCCCCTACCGGGAGTTCCATCATGAAGCCTACCCTGTCGCTGACGACCGCAACGGTGTTGTTTGGACTGTCCGTGTATACCCCAAGTGCGTTTGGCGAGCCGGTCACGTTGGACGCCGAGCCGGTCCGGGTGTCGATGTTCAAGAACGGGCTGGCGATGGTGACCAGCCGAACCCAGGTGCCCGGCCCGGGGACGTACCAGGTCCCCACCCCCGAAGCCCGGTACGGGAGCCTGTGGCTGAACTGGGGGAATGGATTAGCCCTGGACCAGATCATCAGCACACAGTCCACACGGACCGAGCCCATAAACGCCCTGACGATCAAGGACGTGTTGGAAGCAAACGTGGGGAAGACATTTTCAATCCCGATACCCGGGAAAACAGAATGGCAAACAGTGACGCTGCTTTCGATGCCTGCCGCGGAGATCGTCCATGAGATCGGCACGGTTCCGTACCCTGATAGCCGTGGTTACGGCGGGCCGGTGATGGCACCACCCTTTGAATCACAACTGATCCTGCTCAAGACCGAACAGGGGGTCGAGGCAAGACATGCCAACAGCATCTCGATGGTGCGTTTCGACGACGGGCAAGAGATGCAGACCACGTTTCAACGGCAGGTCATCGAGCCCGTGCTGCGGTTTGATGCGGCCGAGGCGGATGGTGAGGGTGATCAACTGGAATTGAACTACTTGGCGCAGGGGATCGCATGGTCGCCGAGTTACGTTGTTGAGCTGTTAGATGACGAATCGGTGCGGGTGGCGTGCAAGGCGGTCATCGTTAACGACCTGATGGATCTGAAAAGCGTCGATGTCGAGTTGATCGCGGGGTATCCGAATATCCAGTTCGCATCAGTGCCCACGGCGATGGGCCGGACACCGCTGAATCAGTTGCTGCAATTGCTGATGCAGTCGGGGCGGAATCAACCGCAAGGCGTGATGGCCAATGCGATGGTCATGCAGCAAAGGGTCCAATACTCGAGTGCCACTTCAAGCATGATGCCCACGATGCCGACGCAGCCCGTTTCCGGTGAAGGGGCGGAGGATCTGTACTTCTACCAACTGACCGGCATCACGCTGGCCAAGGGAGAGCGCGGGTACTACCCCCTGCTCTTAGCCGACGTGCCGGCGTGCCCGCATGTCTATACATGGGAGATCGTCGATTACGTCGATCCTCAGGGCCGGTTCCGCGCCCAGCCGGAGGATTTTCAACAGGTGGTCTGGCATTCGCTGGAACTGACCAATACGACCGAGCAGCCCTGGACCACCGCCCCGGCGATGACGGTCAAGGACGGGCACGTGCTGGGCCAGGACACGCTGCACTTCGTCCCGCCGGGCGGCTCGACGCTGCTTCGGATCACGAAGGCGATTTCGATTGATGCACAACACAACGAGTTCGAGATCGAGCGCGAGCGGAACGTCGAGAAGTTCCACGGCAGCACGTATGACAAGGTGACCATCGAGGGGACGCTGAAAATCACCAACCACAAGGCCGAGTCGGTCACGGTCCGCATCACCAAGACCGTTACGGGTGAGGTTATGTCTGCCGACGGCGGGCCGGAGGTTGTCAAGATCGCCAGCGGGTTGCGGGGTGTGAACCCGCGCAGCAAGCTGACCTGGGAGGTCGAGGTCACGCCGGGGCGCGAGCAGGCCGAGGCGATTGTTTATCGGTACAGTTTCTATACGAGGTAATGCGTGCTTAATACTATCCTAATAGTAATTGCTGGGTTGGTCGGCGTAGTGGTGCTGTTATTTGTAGGGTTAGTTGGATGCATTTACTTCTTAAAACTCGAAAAGCACTTCCGTACAAAAACCATGGCGAGTCTCGCTGGAGAATTGGACATGGTGCATGATCCCCGGGAGTGTAAACCTGATGAATTGGGTTTGCCGACAATTGACCTATACCGAGACGCTGGCCCGTGCAGAATTTCGAATATCATGAAGCATGAGTCCGAATCGCAATCGGTATGGGCATTCGATGTCTTTTGTTCGGGGTATTATATTAGAGAAGGTTTGCACAGAATCACTGTTATTGCACTCAGCACTTCAGCCGGAGGACTTCCTAACTTCTCATTGATCTACAAGGACGGCTACCTGAACCTAGTTGATGGTTGCGAAGGAATCAAGGGGCTGGAGTTTGAACACTGCTGGGACCTGACCAGCCTGTATCTGCTTCGCAGTGAGGAGCCAAATGTCGTATCTACTCTCTTGACTGAGAGCTTCACACAGGCATTCGGATCGCTTGGGAATTGCAGCATTGAATGTCATGCCGGATGGCTCTTCGTATATCGTCCTGCTTCAACATTTCCGATGTCACGAAAGGACGTTGTTCAGCGGATCGAACGTGCACTGACATTCTTGGGAAAACTAGAGGTGATGACCCCGGTTAAAAGCACTTCCTGTAGTTGAACGACTATCACTTGCGGGCGGCTGAGGCGCGGATAGAGTAAGCCTTATGCAAGGCCTGTTCGGATCACCGGTCCCGTACGTCATCATCACGATCATCGTGCTGCTCGTGGTCGTGATCACGCTGTCGATCCTGCACGAGAAGAAGTGTCGGGGGGCGATGCGTTTGTTTGCGGGGGCGAACGGGTTTAGTTTTTCGGAGAAGGCGGGTTCGCCGGGCGAGGTGGGGTTGCCACAGATCGAGTTGTTTGAGCGGGGGCACAGCAAGCGGTTGATGAACGTGATGGCTGGGGAGGTGGAGGGCACGGGTGTGCGGGTGCTGGATTACCGGTACACGGTCGGGTCAGGAAAGAACTCGTCGACTTCACTTCAGACGGTGGTCGCGGTTGAGACCAGGGGCGATGGGGGTGCCGGGCTGCCGGACTTCACGCTGGCGCGTGAGAACTTTTTTCACAAGATCGGCCAGGCGTTTGGGTATCAGGACATCGACTTCGCTGACTTCCCGGAATTCTCGAAGAAGTTTCTGCTGCGCGGGGCCGATGAGTCCGCGATCCGCGCGTTGTTCGATGCGCGTGTGATCGATGCGTACATGAAAGGCGAGGCCTACAACGCGGAGGTGCGCGGCGGGTGGTTGTTTATTTACCAGCACGGCAAACGGGTCAAGCCCGAGCAGGTCCAGGCGCGGATCGAGAGTGCGTTTGGGCTGCTGTTTGAGTTGACGGGGGCGGCTCTTGTGTATCCTCTTCCTCCAGAAACATAAAAAAAGCCCACGTTAGTGAACGTGGGCTTCGGGAAGAGTGATTGTCTTTATGAAGACTGTTCGGCTCAGGTGCTTTCGGCGCCGGCCTGGGCGACGGGCTCGTCTTCTTTCTTCTCGGCGGGCTTGTCGGTCGCCTCGAAAGTCAGGTGGTCTTCTTCTTCCTTACGGGTGATCTTGATGACCTGGCCGGGCTTGAACTCGTCGCGTAGGATCGAATCGCTCATCGGGTCTTCGACGTACTGCTCGATCGCTCGGCGTAGCGGGCGGGCGCCGAAGTCGGGGTTGTAGCCCTTGTCGATGAGGAAGTCCTTGGCGGTCTTGTCCAGGTCAAGGGACATATCGCGGTCTTCCAGGCGCTTGAAGACCTTCTTGAGTTCGTATTCGACGATGCCAACCAAGTCGTCGCGGTTGAGCGTGCGGAAGACGATGATGTCGTCCAGGCGGTTGACGAACTCGGGGCGGAAGTAGCGTTCGATCTCCTGCTGGAGCGTCTTCTTCATCTTCTGGTAGTCGGACTCTTCGTCCTTCTGCTGGGCGAAGCCGAAGCCGGCCTTGTTCTTGATCAACTCAGCGCCGATGTTGGACGTCATGATGAGGATGACGTTGCGGAAGCTGACGTGCCGGCCGAACGAGTCGGTGAGCTGGCCCTCTTCCATGATCTGCAGGAGCATGTTGAAGACGTCGGGGTGAGCCTTCTCGATCTCATCGAGGAGGACCACGGCGTAGGGACGGCGGCGGATCTGCTCGGTGAGCTGGCCGCCCTCTTCGTACCCGACGTATCCGGGAGGCGCGCCGATGAGCCGGCTGACGTTGTGCTTCTCCATGTACTCGGACATGTCGATGCGGATCAGCGAGTCCTCGTCGCCGAACATAAACTCGGCGAGGGCTTTGCTCAGGAGTGTCTTACCGACACCGGAGGGCCCGACGAAGATGAACGAGCCCATCGGCCGGCGCGGGTCTTTCAGGCCCGAACGAGCCCGGCGGATGGCTTTGCTGATGGTGGTGATGGCTTCGTGCTGGCTGACGACTGTTTTGTGTAGGTCGTCTTCGAGCTTGAGGAGCCGTTCGGACTCTGCCTTCTCCAGGCGGGTCAGCGGGATGCCGGTCATCTTGGAGACGACTTCCGCGACGACTTCTTCGTCCACCGTGCCGTCGACTTCCTTGGCTTTTTCGCGCCAGTCCTTCTGGATCTGCTCCTTCTTGCGGCGCAATCCTTCGGCCTGGTCGCGGAGCTCGGCGGCACGCTCGTAGTCGGCGGCCTTGACGGACTCGTCCTTCTCGATGCTCAGCCGTTCGATCTGCTCTTCGATGTCGGCGAGGTCCGGGGGCTTGCTCATGCTCTTGAGACGGATGCGGGCACCGGCTTCGTCGATCACGTCGATCGACTTGTCGGGCTGGACCCGAGCGGTGATGTAGCGGTTGCTCAGCTCGACGGCGGCCTCGACCGCGGCGTCGGTGATCTGCACGCGGTGGTGGGCCTCGTAGCGGTCGCGCAGGCCGATGAGGATCTTGACCGTGTCTTTTGTGTTCGGCGGCTCGACCAGGATGGTCTGGAAGCGTCGCTCCAGCGCGCCGTCCTTCTCGATGTACTTGCGGTACTCGTCCAGGGTCGTGGCGCCGATGCACTGGATCTCGCCACGGCTGAGCGCGGGCTTGAGGACGTTGGAGGCGTCGATC
>JAJDCV010000286.1 GCA_029260675.1 Phycisphaeraceae bacterium | reverse complement strand
CGCGTCGGGTCGGCAAGAGGATGTGATTACGCGGGTGCTTGCGGGGGAACGGCTGGGGACGGTCTGTATGCCCGCCGTCCGCAAGATGGACAGCCGGCAGCGTTGGATCGCGTTGACCGCCCGTCCTTCCGGGACGATCGGGATCGACGACGGCGCATCCAAAGCCATCTGCGAACGGGGCAAGAGCCTGTTGGCAACGGGGGTCACGCAGATCACCGGGCGATTTAATCGCGGTGATGTGCTGCTGGTGCGGTCGCCGACCGGCAAGGAGTTGGCTCGGGGGCTGACGAATTACAGTGCTGAGGAGTTGCGGCTGATCATGGGCAAGCGATCCAGCCAGTTCCAGAAGGTTCTGGGCAACGCGGCGTATGACGAGGTAATCCACCGGGACAACCTGGTGGTGCTGGAGTAGGGTCGCCAGCTCTTAGCTCAATCCAGTCGTAGCGGTCTTTCATAGCCGCGGGCCGACGGCCCGCGGGGCCCGCCGCGTGTCACGCGGCGGCTACCAAAGATGTCGGGGCTCGATCCATAACGCCACATGCTACGGTTTGGAAGGCAAAAACGACGATTTGGATGTTACCGGACCCGCCTGATCGTTACCGATTGACCTTTCTGACTAAACCCCCCAGACGTAACAGCCGATCCCGTCGATGAGGCGGGTGGTTCCCCCAGGGCACTTGCGGGGAGCACTGATCGCTGAGGACCCCCTCCACATGGACGGGTAGCTTCTTGGATTGGTCTTGAAAATAGAAGTGTCTGGATCGTAGTCAGATGAGTATCAAAGAAGACAACGTGAGCCTGATGAAGCGTGTGCGTGAGATGTGCCTGAACGGTCAGGTAGCCCATGCGGAGCTTGAACTGCACAGCGTGCACCGCCTGGCCGGGTGCCCCGGGTCGACGAAGGTTGTCCTGGCGGCGCTGCTGGCAAGGCGTGGCAAGCACGAAGACGCCCGGGCGATCCTCAAGGACGTGAAGCCCGAGACGGCTGCACAATCCGACCCGGATCAGGTCCGGCTGGTGATCAGTCTTCTGGTGACGCTTGGTGAACACGACCGGGCGGAGCGTCTGGGCAGGGCGTTGCACAGCGCTTACGGGCACGAGGCGACGCGGTGGCTGCGCGAGATGGGTGTCCCCGGGGCGCAGCGTCTGCGGTGGTCGCCGAGTCTTTGCGTGGATGATCTGTCTAGAAGTTTGGCGAATGAACCCAAGGCGATCCAGGCGTTGGTCTATGCCCAGAAGCACCAGCGGGACCTGCCGACGATCGGGCTGTTGAGGCAGGCGATCCGGCGGATCGTGCCGTTATTTGAGAATGATTCCAGGCAGATGAGTTCGATCTGCCGTGCGATGGCGGAGCTTGCGTTGCTGGAAGGCGACCAGGCCCAGGCCAGGCGTTGGGCCCACCGGGGCCTGGAAGAGGACCCTTATTGCGCGACCTTGGCCTTGCTGATCAACCGGCTGCGCGACGAAGGCGACACGGCGCTACCGCCGAAGTCGGTCTTGACCTGTGTGGCCGAGCATCACCCAAGCTACCCCGACGTGCAGGCGGCGCTGATCCGGCGCGAGTCAGAGCAGGGCCAGAGCGAATCCGCGAGGGCCCGTCTCAAGGCGTGGCTTGAGCGTGAGCCGTACTCGCCGCACGCGCTTGAACTGCAACAGGAACTCGCCGCATGACCCGCCCTACTCTCGATCAACAGCAGCAGGCGATGGACCGGCTTGACCTGGCCAGGTCGGCGTACGACGCCAAGCACTACGACAAGGCCCTGGGTCATATCCGCCGGGCGGTCGAGCTGGACCCGAACAACGTCAACGCGCGCGTGCTCCAGGCGCGGGTGTACCTCAAGCAGAACCGCCCGAACCTGGCGATGTCGGCGCTAAATGCACACGACAGGGCCGCCCCCGAGATGGCTGACGTGCCGGAGGTGTCGATGTTGCGGGCCGAGGCTTTGGCCGGCAGCGGGTTCGACCGGATCGCCAAGGGTCAGCTCCAGAAACTCGCGGCGCAGCTGCCTGATGATGTCAGGCCGTACCGGATGCTCTCGGGGCTGTACCTGAAACTCAACCAGTTCAACGACGCGATCGGCTCGCTGCGGGATGTGGTGCGTCTTTCGCCTTCGGATCAGGCCTCGACACGGCTGCTGTCGGAGTTGCTGCAGGAACGTGACCCGCAGGAAGGCCTTGACCTGCTGCTGGCTGGGCGTGCGGACACGCAGGAACCCGGCGTGTTGCTCCGTGCCGCCAGGCAGTGCCGTGAGCTGGATCGTCTGCGAGACGCGGATGAGTTGTATGAAACGCTTTTAAAGATCCGCCCCGATGACGTGGGGGTGCTTGTTGAATCCGGTGGTCTCGCCGACGAGATGGGCGAGGATGTGACCGCGATCCGTCGATTGGAAAAGGCATTAGCAATGCCGGGGGATCACACCGCGGACACGCTTATCGCCCTGGGCCGGGTGCATACCCACGCCGGGCGGTTCGAGATGGCGGCTATGAGTTATTGGAAGGCCGGGCGGTTGTCGCCGCATGAGGGTTTAGCCTGGGCGGGCCTGGCGGTCAGCGCGCGTGCCTGTGGGCGGGGGCGCTTGGCGGAGCGTGTGTTGGGTGTATTGAACCGATGCACCGCAAGCCGGCAGCGGCAACAATATCTGGCGTCGTGCTGGCAACACGCCGCGGCGGCTCTGGCGATCGAGAACGGGCTGTCAGACGAGCCCCCGGATCACCCGGGTCAGACCACGTTCCAAACGCTCTTGAAGCAGGCGGCACACACGCTCGCCGATGTCTCGTACGACTACCCCCAGCGGGCGGACGCTCATTACCACCTGGCGGTCTGCCACCACTTCCTGGACGATCCCACCGAGGCGAATGTCCACAACGACCTGGCCCTGGCGATCAACCCGCGGTACCAGGCGGCGCTGCGGCTGGCGGAGCAGATCGAAGATCATCTTGAATATGCGGGGTGACTGGGCGCTAAACGGCAAGCCTGCGCACTACACCAAGATACGATACGGATACTTGTTGAACCCCGTGAGAATCCCCCGGCAAAGCCGGGGGCTGAGGGTAAAGTACGGGCCGATCCTATGGCTTGGTGACGGGCTGAGGTGGATACAGAGATGAATCCCATCGGAAGTCTACGTCGGGGTCCTTGTGGAAGCCCTTGGCGGCCAGGCGGATGCAGTCCCAGCAAAGCGGAGCATCGGGGTTCAGGCCCGGTGAGGTTTCGGCCTGCGGGTGGATCCAGCGATTGGTCCCGGCGGGCTTCTCGCTAAGACACAGGGTGCCCTTGAAAGGCTCGTCCGACGGGCGGGCGTCGTCCAGTGCGAGCTTGAGGCAGGTGAGGCACAGCACAGAGCCCTGATGTCCTTCGATCATAGATAACGCTTCATCCCAATCGACTCCGCAGAAGTCGCAGGAGATCACGATACCGCCGTCTTCGTTTCTTTGCATGGGTAATTGTCTTATCTCGCGGGGTTGCGATTGATAGCGTTATTTCCGAGGCGTGTGACGATCAACCGTCGTCAGGCGAGGCAAGCCGTGTCGCTTCATAACGGTTCGGGATTACTCTGACGAAAACAATAGCTCCACCGTAAATTGTAGCTCACCTTCGAGGTTGTCGATCCGTTCGCCCTGGGCGGTCCATTGCTCAAACGCGACGACGACCGGGTCGTCCCAGTTCTGTGCGCCGGTGGAGCGGGTCAGTTCGACGTGGGTAACTATACCCTCGCGGTTAAACCAGAGTAGTGCTTTGGGGTTGCGTGGGACCGCGCTGTAGCGTGCGATGATCGAAGGTCGAGGCACGGTCGTTTTGATTTCGATGCCGTCTGCGGTGAGGACCGCGCCGGGGCGGATGCGGATCAGGCCCGGGACGATCGTTACCGGGGGGGCTTCGGCGTCATGGCGCGGGGCGGCGGTGGGATTGGCGGGTCTGGCCGGGGCGCCGGGGTGGTCATCGGCTTGTTCAGCGGGGCTTTCGTGGCTGTTGTCC
>JAJDCV010000285.1 GCA_029260675.1 Phycisphaeraceae bacterium | reverse complement strand
TCGATGATTTCTCGGCTGAGTTGATCAGATTGATCCGCGTAGTGGTCTAACGCCTTACCCAGCGCCGTTACGTCATCACGCTGCCCACCGGGCAATGCTTCGTCGGACCCCATCTGCACCCTCAAAGATTTTATGCGGTCGATAAGGCGATCCCTTTGCTCATCCAATTTGATGAGCCGATCTTTGTACGTTTCCGACTCCCGTAAAAGATCCCCGGCCCCATACCGCATGCGTGCAAGCTCCAGGTACTGAGACATCGTGACCACGTGGATGGAATGAACCGGCGTCTTGACGGTTTGAGAACCACCCGGCCGGTTGTCTTCGACCTGCGCGTGATATCGCACCACGTCCCCGGAACGTGCGCCCATTGTTTCGAGATCGATCCTGTGATCAGCGTAGATAGCAGTATTACCACTGCCGCCGCCAACGGTATCGGTCAACTCGGTAGACGCGGTCGGGTTCTCGTTCAGCCCTTGATGCAACGTGACACGCGCGACCTCAATATCATCACCCGCGGTGAATTGCACCGGGACCGTCCAACCCTCCGGCGCCACGACCCCTCGCATCGGCTTGACGATGTCGATCTTCGGAACCCTGTCGGGAACCACGCGCAGATCGCTTTTGAGTGTCTTAACCCCGGGGCTGCCGTCCGCGCCGATCAGTGAAAGCTCGAACCGGCCCGGGTATTCCAGTTTGAAGGTTGTCTGCGCCATGCGCGGATCGATCGGGTCCGGTATCAGCGGGATTACCTGGCGGGGCGTCATATCGTCGGATGAATTTGTCATCAGCCGTAATTCGCCACCACCCAGCGCGACGTTACTAGCGAGGTGCAGCGTGATATCGGTGTCCGTTAACGCGCTGATGCCCAACGGAGACAAAGCCCCGGCCGAGTCAGGCCAGCCGGTGTAGGCAGGGAAGTCCAGCGCGACACGCACCTCATTGATCAACGGCGAAGTGTCGACCGCCAGGGTGTACAACCCGCTGCGCCCCCGGGGTGTTTGGATATAGAACTCCCGCGATTCGATCACCCGGTCGACCCGGAACAAGAAGCGGGCTGCTCGACGCTGCGGCGCCTGCCTAACCGATCCCCCATCGGCCGGAACAGAAACCCGATCCATCGGCAGCGGGGTAGTCCTTATGTCTTCATCTACAAACACAATCTGCGCCCGATCGGGCAGCCTCGGCCCGGTCAGCTCGACCCGTATCGTCGCCGGGCTGCCGACGAAGACCGGCACCGGGTCGTTCCGGACATCGAATCGAATTGAAGTGAACGGCGGGTAATCCGCGAAAGGCGCAAACAGCCTCGGTACCACGGCGTGGAAGACCCCAGGCATCAGCAGGCACACAACTATCCACACAATAGCCGCCGCCCCCGCGGGCTTGACCGCGCGATGAAGGGCCACACGATCGATCACACCCGCAGGGTCAACGCTTCCTGCAATCGTCTCGCCCCGGGTAATCACTTCGTCACGAAGCGCAGCACTCGTCCCGGTTGTGTCCCGGCCCGCCAGGTCCAACGCGTTTACTAATCGGTTATCCGCGATACCCAGCCGATCCTCAGTAACCAAGGCCGACTCGCGGGGCCCGGCCCGCCCACGACGCAGGCGCACCAGGGCGGGTATCACAGCCACGGCCGTCAACGTCAACAGCACCCCGACCAATACCACCAACCCGATACGATGAAACCCAATTGCCGCATCGAAAAATACCCCCACCAGCCACACACCGGCCACAACCGGTAGCGCGTTTAGCGATAACTCCGCGACCTCCGCCCACATCAGCGATCGGCTGACTCGCTCAAGCAAACTATCGATCCGTGGTGTCTTCACAGCAACCCCCCCAGTCTGCGGACGATCCACTCCGCACCCGCCCACAACAGCACCACCACCATCACCCAGCCCCGATCCCAGAGATAGCGAGGCTTCGGCGGTGACACGGACGCCTTTCTCTGTTTGTTAAGTAGATCCAAGAGCGCGTCCGGATCATCGGGGCTCAGGCAACGCCCGCCGCTGAGTTCCGACAACGTGCTTAAGGCCCGGCGGTTCACCCCCGTGTGCAGTCGCTCAAGATCCTGGCTGTAACAATTGAACTTCGCTTCAATCGGCCCGTCCGATGAAAGCGGTGTCTCGACCACCACGCGATACACACCCGGGGCCGTTGGATGCAGGACCGCACGCCGGCGTGTCGTGCTGCCGGGGACCGGATCGAACGCGGGCCTAGTCCGTTCACCGCCCGGGCCTTCCACGTATACTCGCACATCTGATTCTCCCAAGCCCGTCCGGCTAAGCAGGTCTATCCCGATCGGATCGCCCACCTGAACCCCTCGACGAGAAAGCCGAAGCGACACATCACGGCCCGGCTGATAATCACTGCCCAGCGCCAGCCAACGCACCGTGGATGTCCAGAACCGGTTGAACTTCCCACCGTCACGCCCCGCACTGTTTGCGTGGCCGAGTTGCTTGGGACTCAGGCCCCACTCCCACAAGCCATCACCCAGGACCGCGACAACCATCCCCCGGCCATACGGCATCGTTACGATCGCGGGCAGACCCAAACCGTCGGCATCACTGACACCCTCGGCCGGTCGCGCACGCGCCAACACACGGGTCGCCGCCTTTTCACGCATGACCGCTTGCAGGGTCGAGAGTGTCGGCATCACCTGGCCTCCGCCCGTTTCGGCCAAGCGGTTTGAATCAGTCCTATCCTCGAACCCGGGGTAAACCATCCCCGCGGGCTCCAGCGAGATCTTCTGGTTACGCAGTATCCCCTGACCAAACACCACCGGCTCGATCGCCGACAACGCCTCAGCCAGGTCTCGCCCGCCCGGCGAATCCGGATCGTAAGCCCGGCCACGAGCGAAGACCACGCGCCCGCCGTGCTCGGATACATACCGGGGCAGCTGACCAACGGCCTGTATGTCAAGCACCTTATCAATATCTTTTCCCAGGATGACGACATCAAACCCCGCCAGGTCTTCAAGCGACTTGGGCACCTCTGTCTGGGCCCCCTCCTTTGACATAATTATCTCGCGTTTCCCGTCCGCGATCTGCGTGACCTGTGTCAACTCGATCCGGCTGTCCTTGCGCAGCGCATGGGCAAGGAACTTGGTGTCCCAGTACGGCCGACCCTCCAGGAGCAGAACGCGCAGACGCTTACCGGTCACATCTACAAACACGGGCTGAGAATTGTTCGACGCCTCCGCTTCCCCCGGGATCGGATCGACCCACACCCGGTATTCATACGTACCGGGATGATCGTGCAAGATCGGCACATCGATCGTTACCGTTCCGCTCCCTTCAAACTCCACGGGGTATTGCTTTTCGGTATCTCCTTGTTCCACGTGCAAGACGGTTCGGCTCCGGCCCGCGTTGGACTGCATGACTCGCACCGCGATCCCCCCGGGTTCATCAACAAACAGGTACGCCTCCCCGGGCACCGCATTCACCGCCACATCCCGCGACAGGCTCGGACCACCCAACGCGACCGTATAGACCGGCACCGACCGGTCAGCCGCCAAATGCCCCACAGGGTGCATCGGCCTATCCAACGTGTCCCGCCCGTCTGATAGAACCACCACCGCCGACCCACCAACTCCCCCTCCCCCTATGGGGCGATCCCCAATGCCGGTCACCGCATCGGTCACTGCCTTCGTGAGATCCGTAAACCCGGCCCTGGCTACCTCCGACGCGGGGCGTTTCAAGAACTCATCCCGGATCGACCGTGTCGATTCATCAAACACCCGAAGCTGAACATCGTAATCGGCCCGCAGCGCATCGAGGCGCTCCTGTGTGAGCCATCGCCTCCCGACAAACTCAAACCTCGGCTTACCCTCCACGTCCGGCACCTGCATCGACGCAGATACATCGATCAACACACGCAGCGCCGGCTTTGTTGATGAAGTTGCCGTCGGACCAGGAATGCTAGGGCCCATCAACAGCAAACCCAGCGCCAGAATCAGAGCACACCGCATCAGTACCGCGGTAACACTTATCCACGGCCGATGTCCAAACGACCGCACACCCACAACCACCGCCAGCACCAGCAGTGCCGCCACACCCGCTGCCATCGGAATCACCGGGAAGAACGGCTGCCATATCAGTGCCAGGGGTATCGCGCCGCTCATCGCTTCCAGTACCCCTGTAACCCCATCTCGATGCCGAACAAACCCATCGCTAGAAGTATCAGCCAGCCCCAGACCGCCCGGCCGTGCAAGCCCAACGACAAGCCCGTATTCATCCCCCGAGCCTCCGCACTCACCTTCCCATTACCGGGGCGCAAAGACGATTGTAATTTATCCGCCCCGATACGCCGAAGGTCGCTCTCCCTCGGGTCGATATTCACCGCCGCCACGTCCAGAGGCGTGTCGCCTTGCGCCGCGGTGTAGAAGCCCGGCACCTCGGGGGGGGTGATTACAATACGCGCCGAACGATCTTCAAGCGATAATCCCGCGGCGGGCAGCGTGCCACCATCGGGTAAAATAATACTTGGCGTCGTTCCACCCCGATCCACCGGTGTTGCCAGGTCGAATTGCACAGCCCGTCCAACCACGTGGCCGGGGTCTTGTGTCTTTTGCGTGCCCCACACCTCGTCCGCCAGCCCCTGCATCAATACGACGAACACGCCGTGTTTCCCCAAGTCGCTGTGCGTTGCCTTCGGGCTGATGTTCACCAAAGCCAACCGGCCCGCGCCAAGCCCGCGCCAAGCCAGCGCGGGCGCGCCATCCGGGTACTGCCACAGCGTGTGTGCCTCTTGGTTGATATCACCCCCGGCCCAGGTGCGCCGGATCTGTAACCCGGCCAACGCATCTCGGCCGAACTCGCCGAACCTTTGCAGGAATCGATCAACCCTGACCCCGTCGGCAATCGTCAGCCTGCCGCTCTGGCTTGTCAGGCTTCGCGGCGCTTCAGGCACCCACGGCAACAACCCATCGGGCGCGAGCCGATCCAACGACTTTAGGTTGTCAACAACAGGCCCGTCACCCAAAAATATGACCACGCCGCCCCCGGCCTCCACGTAGCGGGTCAACGCCTCAAGCCCGGCGGGATTAAGCAAGCCGATCTCCCCGACAAATACAGCAGCCGTATCAGCGAGAATTGGCCATGTCACATCCGCACTACCAACCGCTCGGACCCGGTAGCGGTCACGCGCATCACCGAACGGCGAAAGCGCCCGGGTCATGAAGTAACCGGTGGTCCCGGGCAAATCAGGATCGTCATCGCTGACCACGACGACCGGCACATGTTCAACCACATGAGCCACCAGGTAACACCGATCATCCACGGGCAACCCATCACCGGGTAACGAAAACTCCACCCGGTGCGTGCCGGGCTTATCCAGCTGGGTCCTGAAAACCACCTCGTGCGTCTGCCTCGGTTCGAGTGCCAACGATTGAGTATCCCTGTTGCGGCCGTCGATCCGCAGACGGACGGTTGTGGTCTGCGCCGTGTCGCTGTGGTTGGTGAGCATCGCGCCGATCCGTGTCGGTCGGTCGACGCGCGGTGTGGGGGGGGATAACCAGGGCCCGTGCAGCGCCAGGTTGTTCGGTGGCCGATGCGCCGGAGGTAGAAGGGTCACCCGGGTCCCATCCGGGAGCGGGGATTGTGTTGACCACGTACCCAACGCCTCCGACCAGCTGCTTGCCTGAAGATCGGTCAGGACGACTAACCGACGCTCACCGGGTTGCTTCGCGAGCATCCGGCCGGCAAGCGACAACGCACCGGCCACGTCCGCCCGCTCATACGTCGGCTCAAACGACATCACTTCGGATCGCAGCACGCCGAGGTTTGAGGTCATCTCCGGCAGCGCCGTGTAAGGCCTCGCATCTGCGTACACAATGTTGGCGTAGTCCGTGCCCGGGGAAAGCGCATCAAGCACCCGGCCCGCATCGGCTTTCATCGAATGGACCGCCGGCACCCCCGCGTACTGCTGGCCAGACGACGCGCTTAAGTCCACCAGGATCACCACCGCCGCGCCCCGACCCCCGGTGGCTGACGCCTGCGCACCCAGCCAGATCGGCTGCGCGAACGCCAACACGATCGCCGCCACCGCCAGGCATCGCAGCCCAAGAAGCCACCACCGGCGGAGCCGGAACAGCGATGACTGACTCACCGCCACCGCCTCAAGCAGCAAGACACTCGGAAACATCACCCGCCGACTCACCCGCCGATGCATCAGGTGCGCGAGGATCGGCAGGGCGACCAGACCCGCACCTATCATCATCGCCGGCGCAGTCAGTGTAATGACGGACAGCATGCTCATCGTTCTCTTCTCTCACGAAGCGCCGCAACTTGTCGCGCCTATCACCACCAACCACCAACTCACGCCCGCGCGGCCCGGGTAAACAGATAATCCCGCAGCGCCTCATGGTAGTGCGTGCCGGTGGACACCAGCTTGTAGTCGATCCCGCATGCGGTCAGCGCTCTTTGCCATTCATCGGTGTGACGTGCGATCCGATCGTGGTAACCCTGTCGAACATCCCGCACGTTCATACGGACACGACGACCCGTTTCGCTGTCGATGAACACCGTCTCCGCCATGTCCGGCAGTCGCAACTCATCTTCGTGCAGGATATGGAACACGATGGCTTCGTTACCGCGTGAGGTAAAGTCGTTCAGCGCCTTCAGCACGGCGTCGCGGTCCTCCATCAGGTCGGTAAACAGCACGAGCAGGCTACGCCGGGCCGTCGTCCGACCCAGTGTTTGCAGCGTCTTGCCTAGATGTGCCCGGCCCACGGGCTTCACCCGCTCCATCGACCGCAGCACGTGATCCAGGTGCGCGAATCCACCACGAGGCTCGATGGCCTTCGGCGAGATGGTCTGGCCCGGCCCGCCCTGCGCCACGGCAAACCCCACACGGTCCCGCTGCCTGACCGTGAGAAACGCGATCGCCCCGGCCATCAAGCAGGCCTGGTCGTATTTGCTTGCACGCTTGTCATCACGGCTGGGGTTCTCCGGGTCTTGCGCGGCGATCGAACCTTTCAACCATTTTATCCAGGGTTGAGCTAGGCCAAGTACGCCCGCCCCTTGCAGACCCGTGAATCCCATCGACGCCGACGCATCGATCAACAGGTTGACCGTCATGTCGGCCTGGTGCTCGAAGAGCTTGATGTACAACCGATCGCTGCGCCCATACGCCTTCCAGTCGATATCGCCCACCTCATCGCCCGGTGTGTATTCCCGGTAGTCATTGAATTCCACGCAGTGCCCGCGCTGTCTGGAAGCGTGACGCCCGGCGTACAGCCCGCGCACCGGTCGCCGGGGTGCGAACATAACATCACGCAGCCGGGCCAGCTCTTGCACGCGCAGGTAGCGGCGGGTCGGTGGGGGCCCGGGATCGATTGGCGGGTTCTGATTCAAGGGCGCAACCCCGCTAGGAGAATCATCGGTTGTGCCGTGGTTCGCTGATCTCTTCGATAATCTGTGTGACGATCTCGGCGGGGGTCAGCCCTTCGCCCGCGGCCTGGTAGTTCGTCAGCACACGGTGCCTCAGGACGTGCGGCGCCGACTGACGGATGTGACGCGCAGCTACGGTCGGTTCGCCTTCCAGCACCGCCAACGCCTTACCCGCCAGGACCATGTGCTGACCGGCTCGCGGCCCGGCGCCCCACTGGACATACTTCGTCGCCAGGTCGCTGGACGCCCCCGTCCCCGGCCGGGTCGCACGCGCCAACGCCACCGCGTAACCCACCACGTGCCCGCTGACCGGCATCCGCCTGACCAGACCCTGGAAACCCATCACCTGCTCTTTGGAAAAGACCTGTTCAACTTCGATCGGACGCGGGGCCGTCGTCTCCAGCACGACCCGCTCCTCATCCTCCACATCCGGGTAGTCCATCCACAGGCTGAACATGAATCGGTCCAGCTGCGCCTCCGGCAGCGGGTACGTCCCCTCCTGCTCGATCGGGTTCTGCGTCGCCACCACGATGAACGGTCGATCCAACTCGTGCCGCTTACCCAGACTCGTCACCTGAAGTTCCTGCATCGCTTCCAGAAGCGCAGACTGCGTCTTCGGCGGGGTCCGGTTGATCTCGTCGGCGAGGATGATGTTCGCGAAGATCGGCCCGGGGACGAATCGCATCCGACGAACACCCCCGGCACCCCCGGTGCCCCCGGTGCCCCCGGCCTCCTCCTGCAACAGCTCCATCCCAATGATGTCCGCGGGCATCATGTCAGGCGTGAACTGGATCCGTCGAAACTCCCAGCCAAGCACCTGTGACAGCGTCTTGACCAGCAACGTCTTGGCAAGCCCCGGGACACCCACCAGCAGGACATGGCTCTCACAAAACACAGCCGTCAGCAGCGCCCGCACCGTCTGACCCTGCCCGATGATCACCTTGCCGATCTCGGATTCGAGGCGTTCAAACCCCCGCGACGCTTCGGCGAGCAACGCGACATCGTCCCCCTTGAGTTGTCCGGCCACTTCGCTCACGGCAGGCTCCTGTCAACATAGTATACGTATCCCAATATTTCTCGTGTCCCCGCGAAGCCCACTATTTTCATGGGGCACAGATATTTCTTGTGCATAGATGAAGCCCACGCTCGATGAACGTGGGCCCGATGCGGTGTGTCCCGCGCAAGTATAAGCTGCGGCGCGTGTGGTGCCCCAAGGGTGCCGCGAAATTGCCACAGCCAGACATCCGGTCGCGGAAGGTCCCCCCGGAACGGACCCGCCGAAACCCCATCCAACCCCGCGATAAAATCTAGCAGGGATTGTTGACTGGATGTCGATAAACCTGCTTCCCAATCCCCAACTATGTGATAGACGCCCCTGATTTCAGGCTCTTCTCGCCCCGGCCCGCCCGTGAATAAGGACGTGGCCGACCTCCTGTCATTTCATACGGAACCCACGTCAGCCCGGTTCAACCCAACACACCATCCACCGGACGACAGGTGCAGGCGTCCGGTTGCTTGCACGGGAATGCCGCTTCCACACGACGCCGTGTCAGTCTGACGGGTCTACCTTATTCAGCTGGTCGGCCAGCAGGCGGGAGAACACCTCTCTGCCCGAGGGGTTCAGGTGGGCGTAGTCGGCGAAAGCGTCGTCCGGCATCGCCTCACGGAGGTCGATCACCCGGACTGATCTGCCGATGCTCACTTCGTCGATCAGCGACACCATCTGCTGTCCCGCCTCCACCGGCAGCCACCCACGCAGGTCCGACGTGATCGGAAGCAGCACGATGACAATCTCCGGCGTGCCGAGTCCGTTGCACCCAGCGATCAACGACCGGAAGGCGTCCGCCTGTGGGCCGTCCGTGTGATAGGTCGATGACTCGAACCAGCCGAATTTACGCCAGTTCTTACGCTGGACCTTCAGGCGCTCCTCGTGCCGGTCGGGCAGCTCATCCCTCGCCGACACACGCCAGGGCCTGGCCCTGGGTTTGTGCAGCCCGACAGCGCCCGATCCCAGTGCCTTGTGAATCGATAAGCGAAGCTCGAACAAGGCCATGTTGGTGAAGTGACTGATGTCCGCACGGTGTCTGCGCACCCAGTGGACCGTGAGGCCACGCTTGACCTGCCTGCGGACCCCCGACTTCTTCTTGGATCGAACCGACCCGGGTTCCGACGCGCTTGGTTCAACCGGCACGTTCCTGCGGTCTTGCCCGGCGAGCATCGTTTCATGAAGCCCAAGAACTATCGTCTCGGGGCGTAACTTACTCGCCAGCAGCGTCTGCGCGTAGTAATCGAGTTTGACAAAGCTGCTGCCGAATCCGTTGATCAGAAGCCAACGCTTACGGGGGCCGGCCTTTTGTTCGAGGATCAGCGGGTCGATCCCGCGGAAGGTCGTGGACTGCCCGATCACCACGCCGAAGCCCGGCTGGGTACCCGGCAATTTACGGCCCATCTGCAACTCGACTCCCGCGACCTGCGCCCCCACTCGTTCAAGCTGCGACCAGGCGAGTTTGCGGTCCGGGTTGTCGAACATCGCGGGGGATTCTCCGAAACCACCCAACAACACCGCGTTGCACAGCACCAACGAGCAACACAGCCCCGCCACCACGGGCAGCAACCCTTTGTAACGCGCCAGATCAAGCATATGTCTTCAAGCCCTTAGCCATTAGCATTTAGCCCTTAGTCTCTAGATCCAACCACCAGCCACCCTCCATACCTCCACCTAAAACCCCTGATAGAAGAACGCATCCCCGCTGCGAGACAGCCAGTACGCCAGGATCAGCATCACCCCGACACGCAACAGCCGATACCCCCACCACCAAAGCGGCATCGTTTCACGGTCAAGTGAACCGCGTTGATTCTCTGTTCTTGTCACGACCACAGATCCTTCCAGGGGTAGGTGATGATAACCAGCGACAACGCCACGTACTGAAACGTCAGGAACTGCGCTAACAACCGGTAGCCCGGTTTTGCTTTGTAAGCCTTCACGCCCTTGCTCCCAAGCCGCCGCGTCAGCCAATGCCGGTAGGCGTTTGTGATCACCAGCCCCGCCGCGTGCATCGCCCCCCACGCGAAGAACGGCCAACTGATCCCGTGCCACAACCCACACAGCAGAAAGGACACCGTAAACGCCAGCGTCGCGATCAGCAACGCACGCTTGCCCCCCGTCCGCCGCGCCAGGCCAAGCTGGATCGGGATAAACAGGTTCCGTCGGACCCACCGCGACAGCGAGATGTGCCAACGGTCCCAGAAGTCGATCATGTTCCGCGCCACATACGGCTTGTCAAAGTTCTCAGGCGTGTGCACACCCATCAGCCGACCGACCCCCACCGCGATGTCGCTGTACGCCGAGAAGTCCAGGTAGATCCACAAGTAGTGCATCTGCACTTCCAATAAGAAGTACGGCCCGGTGACGTAGAAGTCCGTCAGGAACACTTTTTGGATCACATACGCGACGACAAATTTCTTGAACAGCCCCAACGCGATCCGCTCGACGCCTCCCAACACCTGCACCGCCGAGATCGGCCTGGGCACCGCTGGCTGGTCGACAAAATCCTCGTAAGACTGGATCGGGCCCGCCGCTAGCATGTGGAACGGTAGCAGGTAGTTGATTGTCGACGGCAAGCTCGGCGGGGCCCGACCGCCTTCATAGATCACACGCCCCGCATCGATCAGGCGCAGAAACACATACGAAAAACCCACCGTCAACAGCAGCGGGTTGACCACGCCCGTACCCATCTCACGCGACAACCCCGGCAGCTTATGCAGCACGAACAGACACAGAACGCTAACAAAACCCGCCGCCGCGACCGGGCCCCGCCAGCCCCGGCAGGTCAACATACGCAACGCCAGGTGCGCCACCGCCACACCCGCCAACACCTCCACCACACGCAGCCTCAGCATCCAGGCGATGAACAACACATTCACAACCGCCCACACCCACCGCCGTAGCGACCCGTGTGTGATCGGCGTCATCAACGCCAACGCCAGCAGCGTGACAAGCCAGAACCCCGGTGTGGTCAGGTCGATCGTCGGGCTCATCCGCGGACAACCTCAGCCGGACGGATATACGTCGCCGGGCAATCCACACCCGTCACATCAGCGCCGTACTCAACCCGCCCATCGCCGTGCTCCGCCACCCGGCTGAAACCCATGCGGACATAAAGATCCACGACCAGCTGGTTCTTCCTCGTCGGGATGTACTCGCCAACGATCCGCGTGTGCCCCCGTTCCTTGGCGTGATCAAGCAGCGACTGGAGCATGAACTGCTCCGCCGTCCGGCTGATTACCCGGCAACTCATCAGCCAGGTGTCGATCCGTAACGCCTGTGCTTCCCCCTCATCCCCCGGCACCGCCAGCATCAACGACACCAGCCCATGATCCCCGAACTTGTCGCTTAACCGAAGCGTCAGACCGACCGCACCCGGCTTGGCCAGCATCGAGCGGACCCGCTCCTCCGTGTGCCGACGGGTCGTCAGGTTGAATTGGTTGGTCTTGCCAAGCAACTGCACCACACGCTGCATATCCGCGTCGTCCACCTCACGGACATCCCCGATCATCTCCAGCGAGCCAAGGTAGTCGCCGATCGAGGTAAACGACTGCTCGGCATCGCGGCGTTTACGCTCGGTGGTGTATTGCTCCGCACGTTGGCGGTCCGCACCGGTGACCTGCGTCGCCTCGAACCACCAGCCCGACTCCAACGCCCGGATGTAACCCGACGGGTCCTCCGGCACGTCCACCACCTCGACCCCCGGCAACGCCTGACGGACATGCTCACGCTCCGCCGGGTTGTCATCGAAAAATACAAAACTATCCAGCCCCAGCCGAAGCGTTTGCGCGATCCGTTCGATCGCGGCGGGCTTGGGATCCCAACCCGCCTCGAACGCCGCGAAGTCTTCAAGCGACAACGCCATGTCCGGATTCTTCTCAAACGGCTCACACGCATCATCGTGGTTATTCTTCGAACACACAGCCAGCACCACGCCGCGATCAGCCAGCCCCTTGACATAGTGTTGGAACGCGCGGAACGCCTCGCCGTCCGGCGACTCACCCAGCGTGATACCCAACGGCCCGGTCTCTCCAACCACCCCGCCCCAAAGCGTGTTGTCCAGATCAAGCACCAATACCTTCTTAGGCCCGGTCGTCACCGCGCGGACCGCCGCCGACAAACGCTCGCCGAGTAACGAAGCCCCCGCCTCGCTGAACGGCTGCTTGGTCCAGTGATACCGCCGTGGATCATAAAACCGATCGCGCCCAAAATCACCGGCTACCCGCTCCAGGTCTACAAAATACCCGCCGTTCGGCAGCGCGCTACGCAGGGCCCGGTTGGCTTCACGGATCAATCCGATCGGGCCGCCCGCCGCCCCCCCCAGGTGCGTGCCCATCGGTCCCGAGGTGTCTGCGTCATACCCAACCTGGATAACCCGCGCTTTGAGTTGGCCCCGCGCGATCGACCAGGCCTGACCCCAGAACGCCGCCTCGTCCTTCACACGCCGCGACGCCGAACGGTCCTCACCACCCAGCAACCTCTGATGCCACGGCAAGAACACCACCGTATCAACCCGCCCGCCGACCGAGGCAGCCGCCAAAAGCTCCTGCATCACGTTGTCGTATTCCCCGTCGTGAACCGTCACCGCCATCCCCCGGCCGAAGGCGTGCGCCGTCAGCGCGTTGCCGACCCAGGTCGTCGTGCATTGCCCGAGGATCAGCACACGGTGCGCTTCGGCATCGTCTTTCAATTCACGTTGGATGAACCGCCCAGCCTTGTCGATCTGCTCGCCGGTAAACCCTCCCCGGCGCAGCGCATCACCCAGCAGACCAAGCGCCTCCTCGACCTTGCCTTGCTTTCGCAGGCTTGTGCATCTTTTAAACAGGTCACCGATCGGCATAAAGGCTCCAGAGCCGTGTTGGGCCAGGCATGCGGATCAATAGATCTCGTTCCCACGCTTCTGTACGAGTAACGCCATCGACCGGGGCATGAACTTCGCCTTGGGCAGCGTCCGCATCGGGTTCGCCGAGAGGGTCTCCAGCACACGCAGCCCGGCGTTCTCGCACATGGTCACCAATTCGGATTCGTACCGGTACTCGTAGATATGGTCGACCTGTGCCGCCGTCAGTGCCCCGGTGATAAACGCCATGCCCTTGGGTTTTAGTAGGTGTGCGATCACCTTATATAGATGCTGGGGGTCTTCCAGGTGCTCGACCAGGAAGCTACAGATGCACCCGTCCGCGGACTCCGCCTCGACCTGCTTAAGGTCCAGCGCATCCTTCTCCGCATAGGTCGCCCGTCCCCCCACGCCCGCCGCCGCCGCGACGCTGTTGGCGATCTGGATCGACTGCGGGCTGATGTCGTAACCTTCCAATGCCGCTTCAGGCATGTGCGCCAGCGCCCACACACCCCAACCCCCGTGACCGGGCGCGATCTCGACCAGCTTCGCGTCACCGCCTAGCCGGGTCATAAACCGGTCCTGGAAGAACGTCATGATCTGGAAGTGGTGCGCCCACAAAAAATTCGTCAGGTAGATCCCCCAGAGATAACCGTCCATCGCCTCCGCGTCGCTGTAGTGGTCTTCGTAGACCTCAGCGAAACTTTTGTTGGCATACGCCCCGTCGCGCTCATAGCGCGCCTGCGCCAGGTTCACATCCGTGCTGAACTGCGCAAACGCATCCGCCGCCGCCTCGATACCCGATTCGCCTCGGGCCTGAACCAGCCACTGAAGATAAAGCTCAGCGATCCGGGCAAACCGTGCCGGGTCCTGCCCCCGCGCCTCAAGCAACCCGCGCAGCGAACGCGGGTGCGACTCCTTGACGTACTCGAACAGCCGATCCAACAACGGCTTGTCAGCCGGGGAACCGGGGGCGCTGGGTGAACCAGTGGTCTGCCGGCTACCGGTCGTGGTGGGTGTGGTGGGCATCAGCCTTGCTTCTTCTCGACCAGTGACATCAGCTCGCCAACGTCTTTAAGCGCCGCGACCTCCGTGCTGGTAAACCGCACATCGAACCGGCTCTCAACCGCCAGGATCAGGTTCACGTGCATCAACGAGTCCCACTCATCGATGTCCTTGGCGCTGGTCTGCGCCTGGACATCCAGATCGTCGTCCTCGAAAACATCCTGGAAAACTTCATTTAGCTGCTCGAGCGTCTGGCTCATGGTTTTTAACTCCCGATCGTGTGTGAACAGCCCAGAATAAGGCAACGCACACCCCGCCGCAATCATTCAGCCACGCACCTTTTTTTAACCCCCATCTGTCTGCAAAGCCCACGTTCTTAGAACGTGGGTACAGCGACGCGGGTGAACGCACAAGTATTTATCAAAAGGCGATCAATCCACCAGATCCACCGACACCGGCGCGTGGTCCGACACCGCCAGCCCCGCCTCACGGTCGATTTCCGCCGCCTCAAACCGCTTCGCCGCCGCCCGGTTCGCCAGCAGGTAATCGATCCGCCACCCCCGGTCCAACGCCCGGGCCTGCCCCCGGTTGCTCCACCAGGAATAAGGCCCCTGCACCTCCCCGTGATGCTCGCGCACCAGGTCACGCCAACCCGCATCCAACAACTCCCCGAACCACGCCCGCTCGTGCGGCAGAAACCCCGACGTCTTCTCGTTGCTCTTGGCGTAAAAAATATCACGCTCCGTATGCGCAATATTAAAATCACCCCCCAGCACCGTCGGCACACGCGACTTCGCCAGCTCCCGCGCCCAGGGCATGAACCGCGCCATCCACTTTTCTTTCTCGACCTGCCGGTGATCCCCGCTCGACCCCGACGGCAGGTAGATGCTCACCAACCGCACCCCATCGACCTTCACACGCAGCACCCGCCCCTCCGGGTCCTCATCGCTTTCATCCAGCCCCGTCCCCAACACCTTCATCGGCTTACGCGACCACACCGACACCCCCGCGTAACCCTTCTTCTGCGCCGGGTGCCAATGCACGTCCCAGCCCTCCGGCGCCGCCCAGGGCATCGGCAACTGCTCGGGCAACGCACGCACCTCCTGCAGAAGCAACACGTCAGGCCCCACGCGATCAAGATGATCCGAAAACCCTTTACGCAACGCCGCCCGCAGCCCGTTGACATTCCATGTAGTGATACGCATCCACGGAGTTTAGGGAAATGGACGCCGACGTGCTCAATTCATTATAGATACAGACCGCCCACTCACCCCCCGTTTAGCCGGGCCGGACACGGCCCGTAATCCTCCCATACACACAGCAGGAAACCACCTACCGTGAACTACCCCACGGCGTCCTGGCCTTGCCCTCAAGCACGCTCTCCGCCAGCTCCTCAGCCAACGGCATCGGCTTGTGCCCGTTATCTCGATCAAAGAGCCGCGCATAAGCAAACCCCGCAAACCCGTCGGCCTTGAGCTTGCGGGTGATCCCGACCTGCTCCTGGATCACCCCCGCGTCATTCCCAAAGCTCATCCCCGGCACGACCCACCCCCGGCCCGGCCGACGATCCAGCAATGCCTCGCACCGCCTGGTAAACGTCTCGCTATCCCCCGTGTAATTCATCGTGATCGCCGCGTCCAGATACCCCTTGTCCATCCATGTCAGATAGTCCTGCAGCTTCGTCTTGTACGCATCAACCGGGTCCGACATCACCGCCGCGCTGATGATGATGTCGGGTTTATGCTTGCGCACCCGCTCGCTGACTTTCCGTGTGATTTCCGTGATCTGCGCCGCACGCCACCGGATCCACGCCTCCGGATCAAGATCCGGCGCCGCGACGCCGGTATCTTTGCTGAACCGCGCCAGACTCACCGGGTCGTACGACCAGTTGCCAAGTTTCTTCGCCCGATCCTCGTACCCCGCCGCCACCTCCCGGATCTCCCTGGGGTAACGGATGTAGTCGTAATGCAGACCGTCGACGTCGTAGTTCTTCACCAACTCCTCAAACAGATCCGCCAGATAATCCTGCGCGGCCGGCACACCCGGGCTGATGAAGCTGTACCAGTCACGCGATACCTTTTCATCAAGCTCCGCATCGCGTGGGATCATCCGGTTCCCCGCCGCGTCACACATGAACCAGTCCGGGTGCTCCCACCACAACTGCCCGCTGTCGCGCGGCGGAAACTTCTGCGACCGCCAGGCCGGGAACACGTTGACATACGCGTGCAACTCCAGACCCCGACGATGCGCTTCTTTGATCGCCACCTTCAGCGGGTCCCACCCCGGGTCCTTCCCGGTCGTCTCCAGCCCCTCGCCGGTCAGCTCCCACGCCCAGGGCTCGATCTGCGACGGATAAAACACCGTCCCGTTGCCCCGCACCTGGAACAACACCACGTTAAACCGCATCGCCGCACAGTTCTTCATGATCTTCCGCACATCCCCCTGCGTCTTGTAGTCCCACCGCGTCACCCACAACGCGCGGACCTGCGTATCATCATCGCGCCTCGCCGCTTGGACAGGCATCGTTGTGTACAAACAAAGAATCAATACAAGTGCGAACCAGTAGCCGTGTCTCATCGCATTATCTCCTGACGTTTTCAAGTACCCGCGGCATTACGATCGGTACACCCGGTGGGATCGGCTCGCCGAAATCCGGGTTGTCCTCATGGTCCCAAGCGAAGGGCTGCAGCCGGATATCACGCTCCCAGCCCGAACCCTTTGACCGCGCGGCATGGTAAACGATCCAGTCGGCCGGACCTTCGGCATTATCCAGGTGGATGAAGCCCGCGTGCCCAGGCCCGAAGACCTTGTCGGTTTTCGAGAAGACCGCCCGATCATGCTTCACCCACGCCCCTTGCTCAAGCGGGTCACCGCCCACGAGTGTCAGCCGGCCCAGACAATAATCATCCGTCCAACCCCCGCTCGCGGAGTAAATCACATGCACCTGATCGCCAACGTGTAATACTTGGGGCCCCTCGTTTACATCCGGATCACCCTCCCGCTCCCAATCGTGCGTCGGCGAACTGATCAATACACGCTTACCCTCAACCGTCACCGGGTCCGACATCGGCGCTATGTACAGGTTCTGCTGGCCGTTTTCTTCGCCCCGCCAGCCCGACCAGATAAAATACAGCTTGCCGCCCAACGCCTGATAGACCGTCCCGTCGATCGCCCAACGGTTGGCCATCCCCGCGACTTTCCCCGTCAATTCATACGGCCCAACCGGTTCACCCCCCTCGCTACGCAGCACATACATCCGATGATCCCGGTTGTCCCCGCCGTCCGCAGCGAAGTAGATATACCAACGCCCCCCAATCCGATGCATCTCCGGCGCCCAGACGTTTTGTGAATTCGGCCCATCTTCTGGCGCCCGCCACAACACCGTCTCCTCGCCCTCACCGATCCGATGCAACTCCGCCGAACGCCGCACCCGGATGTCTCTCCCCGTTGAGTAACAGTAGTAAAACCACCCG